>JBMFPL010000338.1:0-2943 GCA_049969115.1 Bryobacteraceae bacterium
TGCTGGAGGACGCGCGCCGGCGGCTGCGCGAAATCGGCGCCCAACCGGGCCCCCGCACCTGGACCAACACGCTGGCTGCTCTGGACGCACTGACCGCGCCGCTCGATTGCGCCCTCGAAATCGTACGCCACCTGGAATCGGTGTGCACTTACCCCGAGCTGCGCGAGGCCTACAACAAGGTCCAGCCGCTAGCCAGCGCCTTCTACGCCTCCATCCCGCTGGACGAGCCCCTCTGGCGCGCCCTGCAAGCTTACGCGACCACCGAAGAGGCCCGCGAGCTGCAAGGCGTTCGCCGGCGCTTTCTCCAGAAGACGCTCGACAATTTCCGCCGCCAGGGGGCCGCCCTGCCGCCAGAGGGCAAGGCCCGTCTGGAGCAAATCGAGGTCGAACTAGCCGAGCTGACCACGCGCTTCGCCCAGAACGTCCTCGACTCCACCAACGCATTCGAGCTGGTGATCGTCGAGGAAAGCCGACTGGCCGGCCTGCCGCCCAGCGCCATCGCCGCCGCCCGACAAAGCGCGGAGCAGAAGGGAATCACCGGATGGCGGTTCACACTCCAGCAGCCCAGCTACACGGCGCTGATGACTTATCTCGACGACGCCTCCCTGCGCCGCCAGGCCTACCTGGCTTATCACAGCCGCGCTGCCGCCGAGCCGTGGGACAACCGCCCGCTGCTCGCGCGCATCCTCGAGCTGCGCCGGCGCAAAGCCGCCTTGCTCGGTTACCCTGATTTCGCGGCTCTGGTGCTGGAGGAGCGCATGGCGCGCTCGCCCGCCCGCGTGCGCGAGTTCCTCGATGGCCTGCGACGGCGCACCGAGCCCGGCTTCCGTGGCGAGGCTGCGGAGCTGGAAGCTTTCCGGCGCGAACTCGAGGGCCCGGGCGCGCCGCCGCTGGAAGCCTGGGACATTGCCTGGTACGCCGAGAAGCTCCGCGCGGCCCGCTACGGCTTCGAGGAGGAAGACCTGCGCCCGTACTTCCCGCTGGAACAAGTCGTGGACGGAATGTTCCGGCTGGCCGGCCGCCTGTTCTCCATCCGCATCGAGCCCTGCGACAACGCCCCGGTCTGGGATCCCCACGTTCGCTCTTACACCATCCGCGACAGTGACGGCTCGCTGCTCGGCGCCTTTTACACCGACTGGTTCCCGCGCGAGAACAAGCGCGGCGGCGCCTGGATGAGCGCCCTGGTGACCGGCGGCCCCGCGCCCGGCGGCTTCCAGCCCCACGTCGGCGTCATCTGCGGAAACGTCACGCCGCCCCTGGACGGCCGCCCCGCCCTGCTCACCCACCGCGAAGTCGAGACCCTGTTCCACGAGTTCGGCCACCTGCTCCATCACTGCCTCAGCCGCGTGGAAATCCGCAACCTGGCGGGAACCAACGTGGCCTGGGACTTCGTCGAGCTACCCTCGCAGATCATGGAGAACTGGTGCTGGGAACGCGAAGCGCTGGATCTGTTCGCCCGCCACTGGGAAACGGGCGCGCCGCTACCCGAGGATCTGTTCGCGCGCATGCGCCGCGCCCGGACTTTCCGCGCCGCCACCGCCCAGATGCGCCAGCTCGGCTTTGCCTGGCTGGATCTGATGCTCCACACCGAGTACGATCCCGCCCGCGACGGCGACCCGGTCAGTTACGGCCGGCGCATTCTCCAGGAGTTCTCCCCGGCGCCGCTGCCCGAAAGCCACGCGCTGGTTGCCTCCTTCACTCATTTGTTCGCCGAGCCGGTGGGTTACGGCGCAGGTTACTACTCTTACAAATGGGCCGAAGTTTTGGATGCCGACGCGTTTACCCGCTTCCGCCGCGAGGGTATTTTCAATCCCGAAACGGGGCGCAGCTTTCGCTGCTGGATCCTGGAACGCGGCGACAGCGAAGACCCGGCAGAGCTTTACCGCGGCTTCATGGGCCGCGATCCCGACCCTACCGCCCTGCTCGAACGCCTGGGGTTGATCGAGAAGGACAACGGCGGCATATCGAACTGAAACTGGCCTGCGAGAACCTGCCATGCGCAGGCCGCGGGCCTGCCGGACTGTAAGCCGGTTTCTGTACCCTTGCGGGTGGCAGTCATTCCTCTGGGCCGCCCATTGCTGAGCGGCTCTAGCGACCTACCCGGGAGTCAAGCGGAGCGGGCCACTCCATCCTCCCCTATTTGGTCTTGCTCCGCGTGGGGTTTGCCCTGCCAGCCGGATTACTCCGGGCTGCGGTGCGCTCTTACCGCACCTTTTCACCCTTACCGGGCGACGGCTTCTTGCCGCCGCCAGGCGGTATGTTTTCTGTGGCACTTTCCGTGAGACCCGCTTTGAGCGAGTCCCCCCGGCTGTTAGCCGGCACGCTGCCCTGTGGAGACCGGACTTTCCTCCCCCGGCCCAAGCCGGGAGCGACTGCCCGTCCGGCAAGCCCAATATCTATTATATCTTCGCCCGCGGCTTTCCCGCTTCCAACTGTAGTATTCTGGATTTTCCGTTGTCGCCGAAAACCATCGCGGAGGATGCTCATGCCGCGCACTCCAGTCTTGCGCTCATTCCTGCTCCCGCTCGCATGCGCCCTCGTCCTTTCCGCCCAGGGATTGACCACCACCGCCACCAAGGACGACTGGGAAGAAATCAATTTCGCCTTCGACCGGGCCGTGCTGACCGACGGCTATCCCAGCCTGCTGCGGCTGGCCGAACTCCTCCAGAAACACCCGGACTACAAGGTCCATCTCATCGGCCACGCGGATCATTACGGCTCGGATACCTATAACCTGAAACTCGGGCAGGCCCGCGCCCAGGCCGTCAAGGATTTCCTGGTCAAGTACGGGGCGCGCGACAGCCAGATCACCATCGAAAGCCGCGGCAAGCGCGAGCCTAAGGTTTCCGGCAAGACTCGCGAAGGCCGCTGGATGAACCGCCGCGTGGAAATCATCGTCACCGACGCGCAGGGCCGCACCATCAGCGCCGCTGGCGTGGGTGA
>JBMFPL010000338.1:2953-4382 GCA_049969115.1 Bryobacteraceae bacterium
CAAGGCCATCGAGCAGTCCGAACTTAAGAAAATCGCCGACTGCTGCGAAAGCATCCTGCGCAAACTCGACAAGCTGGATGAAATACTCGCACTGCTCAAGGACCTCAAAGCGGAGAACGAAAAGCTCAAGCAACAGGTAGCCGCCCTCGAGCAGACCCAGGCGCAGGCGCGACAGCAGGTAACGCAACTGGCCCAAGCGCCCAAGCCGCCCTCTAAGGCCGAAATCGCGCAGGTGGCGGAAACCGCCGCGCGTAAGGCGGTCGAGGAGGCCAGGCCCAGCCGCTTCTCCCTGCTCGCGCTCAATATCGGCCCCGCGCTCAACGAAAGCCTGTTCACGCCGCTCGGCCGCGGCAATCTGACCTTCACCGGCCGCGGCCGCTATTTCGCTCCCTTTGGCAAGACTCAGATGCACGCTTTACAGGCCGAAGGCGAGTATCTCTATTACCGCGATCGCCAGGAAGGCCAGTTCGATCTTGGCCTGGTCAACCGCTTCCGCAGCATGCAACTGGGCCTGTTTTCGTCCTTCAAGCACGTTTCGCTTTCCGAGCTGGGCGGGGGAACACTCGGCCAGGCCGCCCTCACTCTGGACTACCTGTTCAGTCGCGGCCGCTTCGGCATGTTCGCAACCAAAGGGTACCTCGACAACCGCGTCATCGCCCGGCGTCCCGTCAACCCCACCGCCACCATCTGGGAGGAAAGCTACCTCAAGATCGTAGATCAGATCGGCGCCTCGACCACCCTGGGTGCCTGGAAGGACGCCTACTTCGACGCCGGCTTCGGCGCCCTGTTCCGTAGAGGCGGCACGAACCGCCCGGGCGGCCTGATCCGCCTGGTCCAACCGATCAACGAGCAGTGGGCCTTCACCGTGGAAGCAGGCTTGAACGAAACCATGGTCGGCGCCAGGAACACAGGCCGCCTGGCTGTCGGCCTCCAGTTCGGCAACTGGCTGAGGCCCAAGCAGTACACGCAAGTCCAGTACCCGGTGCCAGTCGAAATCCCGCGCCTGCGCTACGAACTGCTCAGGCGCCAGGTGCGCGTGGGCAACTCGATCCCTGTGGCTGACGCGGGTCCCGATCAGATCGGCGTGCCGGCAGGCACGATTCGCCTGGATGGCTCCGGCTCCTACGATCCTGACGGCGATCCGCTGACTTACGAGTGGACGCAAATCAGCGGGCCCGCCGTCTCGCTGAGCGGCAAGAACTCCGCCGTGGCGACGTTCACCGCCGCGCAAGCTCAAGCTTACCGCTTCCGCCTGACCGTGAAGGATCCGCAGGGCGCATCGGCCAGCGCGGCCGTCACCGTCACCACGGCTGCGCCGCTCGCCGTGCGCATCGTGCGCTTTACCGTCAACCCGCCCTCCATACGCGCGGGGCAGACTTCCACTCTGGTCTGGCAGATCGAAAATGCCGAAAGCGCTGAAATCAGCGGC
>JBMFPL010000339.1:0-4376 GCA_049969115.1 Bryobacteraceae bacterium
CAGCAAGGCGGCCGCGGCCAATGGCCCTTTGCACTCAATCAGAATGACACGAACTTAAATATTGATGCTCCGGATCGTCCTCTGCAGAATCTGTTTCCCGTGCCGCCGGCTTCTGTTATCTCGATCGCCGTGACTCAGGCCATTGCGGGCCGAACCGCATATACGCAGCAATGGAACTTGTCCATTCAGAGGCAGCTCTCGCTCGATCTCGCTCTGGAAGTGGGCTATGTGGGCAGCAAGGGTACAAAACTATATACGAACTGGCGGGCGAATGCGGCTCCCCCAGGGCCTGGGCCTGTCAATCCGCGGCGGCCATTTCCGCAGTTTGGCACCATGTCGGAGTTAAACCCCAGAGGCAACTCAAATTATCATGCCCTGCAGGTCAAACTGGAAAAACGCCATTCAAAGGGACTGACGTTTCTCAGTTCCTACACGTGGGCGAAATCGATCGATGATTCATCCACGTTGATCACTCTCAGCCAACATAATCCTTTTGATCTTCGTCAGGAGCGGGGGCTCTCAGAATACGACGTGCGCCACAACTGGGTGAGCACGTTCGTCTACGAGTTACCTGTGGGACGCGGTAAACCTTGGGGGCGGTCTTTACCCGGCCTGGTTCGTCTGGCGGCCGCAGATTGGCAGCTCAATGGCATCCTCACCGCCCGCGCTGGTTTTCCAATTCGCATTGTGCTGCCAGGAGACATAGCCAATACCGGTGTCAGTGGCGGACAACGCCCAAACGTGGTGGGACGAGTCAAGCTTCCTCGGGGCGAGCGCTCAGCCGAGCGCTGGTTCAACACCACCGGTCTCGCGGCGCCAGCACCCTACACGTTTGGCAACCTGGGACGGAACGCCGTCATTGGACCCGGAGTGTGGAACTTCGATGTGGGTGTATACAAGAATTTTTACGTGTTTGAGAAGCACATGGTGCAGTTCCGGGCCGAGTTGTTCAACCTGCCGAACCACACCAATCTAGACCTTCCGGGCGGTACCTTTGGAACAGCCCAGTTCGGAAAGATCGCCGGCACCAGCACCGACGCACGGGATATCCAGTTTGCTTTGAGGTATCAGTTTTGATTTGGGCCGCACTTCTGATCCTGATGGCGGCCCCAGCTGTTCTCCGGCCGGCGGAGCTTCTGACGCGCATCCGCGTGCATGGCACAGGCCACCGCGCTGATGAACAAGCTGGGGGACACCATCGCCGAGCAAATCTGGCTAGGCAACCTGGGCGAGGTGCACCATCTGCGCCATGATTATGCGTCGGCCAGTTCGTGCTACCGCAGGGCGCTGGAACTGTCTCGCCGGCTTGACACTGCCTATTTCACCCTGATGTGGCTCAACAAGCTCACCGAATTCGCGCTCGATACCGGTGATCTCGACGAGGCGGCCTCCTGGAACCGGCAGGCGCTGGAAACGAGCTCCAGGGTGCCCTCGCGCGACTCCGGCATCTGGGCCCGCCTTTGGAAGGCGCGTTTGCTCGCCTTGCGTGGCCAGGTCCGTCAGGCGCGCGAAGCTTATCGCGAAGTCCTGGCTGCGGCCTCGCCGATCGAAGAGCGGGACGTGATCTGGCACGCCCATGCCGGGCTAGCCACGCTTTACGGCGCCGCAAGGCAGTGGGGCGAGGCCGAAAACGAGTTCCGCCAGGCTGCACGACTGTTGGAGGAACGGCGGGCCAGCCTGAGCCGCGAGGAGTGGAGACTGACCTTCCAGGCCAGGGCCCGGCATCTTTACGAGGACTACGTGGACTTTCTGATGGACCGCGGCATGCACGAGCGCGCGCTGGAAGTGGCCGAAGCGAGCCGCGCCCGGGTGCTGACCAGCAAGCTGGGACTGGTGGAGAGCATGCGCCTGGCGACCGCGCGCCAGTTGCGCGAGGTGGCGCGCCAGTCGCGGGCGGTTTTGCTCTCTTATTGGCTGGGGCCGCGACGATCCTATGTCTGGGTGGTCGAGCCGGGCGGGATCGGCTGGCGCGAGCTGCCGCCGGCAAGCCAGATCCGGCCCCTGGCGGAGGCCGCCCGTACTGCGGCCGAAGCATTGCGCGATCTGGTGATGACGAGCGAGGCCGCCAGTCGCCTCTGGGATGCGATCGTCCAGCCGGTGGCTGACCGCTTGCGCCCGCCCGCCAGCGTGATTGTAGCGCCCGACGACGCCTTGCACCTCGTCAATCTGGAGACTTTGGTTGCCGGCGGTGACCACCCCCACTATTGGATCGAGGACGTCAACCTGTGCGTGACGCCGTCGCTGGCCTTGCTGGCGCGGGCGGAAGCTCGGCGCGTCCCACTAGGCCGATCTCTGCTGCTCATCGGCGACCCTGCGGTGGCGTCGGAGCAGTTCCCGCGCCTGCCGGCTGTGCAGCAGGAGATTGCCGGCATCGCCCGGTTTTTCCCGCCGGGCTCGCGCGAGGTCGTGACCGGGCAGGCCGCGCACCCGGGAGCTTACGCCGGCCGTCAGCCAGGCCGGTTCTCGCTGATCCACTTCGCTGCCCACGCCGTCGCCAGCTCCGAAAATCCTCTGGATTCCGCGGTAATTCTGGCCAGCCAAGGAGAAAATTGGAAGCTTTATGCCAGGGAGGTCGTGAAAATTCCACTGAGGGCGCGCCTGGTGACCCTGTCGGCCTGCCGTGGAGCGGGCGCGCGCGTCTATGCCAGCGAGGGGCTGGTGGGTTTCGCCTGGGCCTTCCTGCAAGCCGGCGCGGACAACGTCATCGCCGGCCTGTGGGACGTCCATGACGCCTCGACGGCGGTCCTCATGGAGCGGCTCTACGAGCGGCTCGCCCGGGGTCGCTCGCCTGCCGTGGCCTTACGTGAGGCTAAACTCTCGTTGCTGAGGGCTGGCACTGCGTGGAGCAAGCCTTACTACTGGGCAGCTTTCCAGCTCTACACCAGGCGTCAGCCCTTCTGAGAGATTTTTTGAGAGAAATCCGCCGACCCGCCCACCAAATTGCTCTTGTAACGCTGTGCGCCCCCGAGTCACTGTTCTATGAGTTTTCCCGGCGAACCAGGTTGCGGTCTGTGGCGCGCGGCAAGCGGGGGAGGCTCCGGCCGGAACGTGCCGGGCCTGGCCAGCCACAGGCCGCAACTTGGCTGCGGGCGGGGAACGACTTCCCTGGCAGGCGCGGGCCGCGCCAGCACGGTGGTGCGGGGCATCCGGCGGCGCGACCCGTTTCTGTCCGGCACCCGTTTCACGGAGAGTGGAACCGGGCCAGGAGGGGCGCGTGAGACTGGTGGTCCCGGAGCTGACGATTTGGTGGGAGCTGGCCATGGCGGACCAGGAGGACGCCATCATTCTGGTAGTGGACGAGGAGCCGCAAATTCTTCAGCTTGTCCGCCTCATCCTTTCGCGGGACGGCTGGCGGGTGGCTTGCGCGCGCAGCGTCCGCCAGGCGCTGCGGATCTGCCGCCGCTCGTCCGGCCGCATAGCCTTGATGCTGGTGGACGCCTTCACAGCGGAAACGCACAGGCCGGATTGGATCGAGCGGTTGCGCGCCAGCGCCGGCGGCGCTCCCATCGTGGTCATGTCCGCCATGGCCCCTGAAGAAGCTGTGTCCGGTTACGCTTTCCTTGCTAAGCCTTTTACGCCGGAGGCTCTCCAGAACACCGTCCGGGCCACCCTGGGCCGCAACGCGCAGGCCGCGGGCCGGTAGTACAATAACCGGCAATTGCGGCTGCCATGAGACCGTTTCCCACACGCAGGAAGTTCCTGCGCCAGGCGTTGCCCGCCGCCCTGCTCGGTCTGCCTGCGCTTTCCGCCGCCATCCAGAACGCCAGCTCGCCTTACCGGCGGCCGAAACTCAAGATCACCGGCGTGCGCTCGGCGATGATCCGCGCGCACGGCTTGCAGTTGCACGTGCGCATTTACACCGACCAGGGCGTTTGGGGCCACGGCGAGGCCACCGACGCTGTGGCGGGCGGCCTGCCCTTGGTGAACGGTTTCCGTTTCCTGCTGCTCGGCCAGGACCCGCTCAACGTGGATGCGCTGTTCGAGCGGATTCGCACGGCGGGCATTTTCGCCGGCGCGCAGGCCGGTCAGTATGTGGCGGCGCTCTCGGCTGTCGAGATCGCGCTCTGGGACCTGGCGGGCAAAGCGCTGGGCCTGCCGGTCTGGCAATTGCTGGGCGGCCGCATGCGCGAGCGCATTCGGCTCTACTGCGATTCGCAGACCAGCAACCCGGAGGACCCAGCCGCCCGCGAAAAGATCCGGCAGATCCTCGAGCTGGGCTTCACCGCGGTCAAGATTGACATTGACGACGCCGCCGATCCCATGCGCTGGGACCGCGTGAACTGGACGGCCTCCAACGCTGAGATCGACAACATGGTGCGCAAGGTGCGCTTCATGCGGGAATCGCTGCCCCCGGGCGTGGATCTGGCCGTGGACAT
>JBMFPL010000340.1:0-4362 GCA_049969115.1 Bryobacteraceae bacterium
GATCAGGGCGCCGGGTCCGATCGAGCGGCGGCACAGTGCTTGGCGGCGTTACGGCGAAGGCCAGTGAGGCCTCAGGCCTCGCTCTTGCTGTCGGGCTGCAAACGCTGGGTGAGGGCTTCCAACCGCGCGCCGAGCGCGTCCACGCGCGCCATCAGCTCCCGGATCTCTTCCCGGGTGGGCAGACCCGCGCGGCGCAGCGCGCAGGCGACTCTTTCGTCGAGGAACTGCTCGCCCCGCCGCGCGAAGCCGCGGGCGCGGTCGCCCAGATCCCGCGCGCCTTTCTCGATCCGGCCCGCCGCATAGCCGACCTTGCGGCTGACAGATTCCAGCCGCTGGCGCGCCTGCGGCTCGGCCCGCTCACCCTTTTCCACCAATGCGCGAAAAAAGCGGGAGCTGCCCTCGCTCACCGCCACGATGGCGCCCAGAGCCGCCAGCCCCAGCAGCCGCGCCCCGCGCGCGACGGCGTCGGCCATCTCGCCGGCGGGCTTTTCCGGAACCTGCTCCTGGCGGGCTTCGCTCACGTTTTCCGGGCGAGTCTCCTCGGTCATGGCGATCACCTCCCGGATTCCTCCAGCGCTGCCTCGAGCCGGGCCGCCAGCGCCTCTAGTTGGGCGATGCGCTGGCGCATCTGTTCCACCTCCTCGCGGATTTCGCGGAAAACGCTCACCCGCTGGAGGGAAGCCGTCACCAGACGGTCCAACCGCTGCTCGATTTCCGCCGCCGTCGAGCTGACCAGCCGGCCGCCCCAGCGCACCCATTCGTGCAAAGCTTCGCGCGGCAGCGGGTGGTCAGCTTCGAGGATGATCTTGGCCAGGGTCTGGGCGGTGATGTCCTCGCCAGTGGAGTTTTCCACCACCTGGATGTCGTGGCCCTGGCGGATCAGCTCGGCCAGTTCCTGCAAAGAGACGTAGGCCTTGGCCTCGGTGTCGTAGAGCTTGCGGTTGTCGTACCGTTTGATGAGGCGGCTCATAACGCAGCGCGTCAGAGGGATCCGCTTCTTTTATAACGCGCCGCGTCATATCCCGTCAAGCCCTTACCCTCCCACACCCAGGCTGGAAATCGGGCGTGCTCGGCTATTGCAGCTTGCCCCGCCCGGCCACCTCCCACACCGTGTCCACTCGGTCCCCACGGACCCCGTAGACGCGCTCGTGCAGGTTCATGGCCGTGCAAATGTGGTTGGGAATGATGCGCAGGCGATCCCCCACCGCCAGCTCCACGCTTGCCCTGCGCACGTCCACGAAACCGTGCTCCTCGTTCATGCGCGTGAACACCGCCCCCGGCACCTCCATCACGTGGCCGAAGCTGATCTCGGCCGTGGCGGTCAGCCGGTCGGAGGAAAACGTCTTCGAGCCGCCGTCCACGATGACTTGCCCGGTTCTGGCGGTCGAAACCACGGTGACCAGGATGGAAGCCGCGCAATCCTCCAGCTTGCACGCGCCTGCCAGCCAGGTGTTGCGGTCGTTGAAGATATAAGTGCCCGGCCGGATCTCGGTCAAGCCCCGAATGCGGTGCGAATGATACAGCGTGGGCGTGGAGCCGCCACTGACGATGCGCGGCGACAGGCCTTCGCGCCGCAGCCGGTCCAGCGTGGCTTCGAGCAAGCGATCCAGCTCCTCGATCTGTTCCATCCCGTCGTCGTCAAGCGACTTGATGTGACCGGGGTAGAAGCCGATGCCTTGGTAACTCAGATAGGGCAGGCGCAGCAGGCCGCGGATCAACTCGACCAGTTCGTCGCCCGGCGTGACGCCCGTTCTGCCCAGGCCCACGTCCATCTCCGCCAGGACGCCGAACTCCACGTGCGCTTCGCGCGCGGCATCGGACAGTTGCCGCGCCACATGGAGGTTGTCAAGCATCACCGTGACGCGCGTGCGGCGGGCCACCGCCACCAGGCGTTCGAGCTTGGAGCGGCCGATCACCGGATAGGCCACGAGCAAGTCGGGCGGCTCGGCCGCCATCATCACCTCGGCCTCGCCGACCTTGGCCACGGTGATGCCCGCGGCGCCCAGCTCCAGTTGCCGCCGCGCCAGCTCCGGGATCTTGTGCGTTTTGGTGTGAGGACGCAGCCGCAGGTCGTGGGCGCGCGCGTACTCGGCCGCCCGCTGCAAGTTGCGCTCCATGATATCCAGGTCGATCAGCAAGGCAGGGGTGTCCAGTTGGCGAATGAACATGGGCCTGTCCAGATCGCTCTCAGCGAAAGCGGAGGGAAAGCTTGCCGGCAGGGCCATGGTATTCGAGTTCGAGGTTCCTGGGTTTGTGCTTGCCCTCGAGCAGGAAATACAGAAGGCCGCTGGCTGGTTTCGCCGTCTCGCCCGCAGGCAGTGCCCTGGCTTTGAGCGTGGCCAGAAGCGGGTCCTCCGGACGCCCGGCTTCGTCGCGGGCCGAAGCCTGCGTGGAGCTTTCCGAGGCGTTGCCCACCACGGCCGCCTCGCCGCCGAGGCGCCGCGGAGGCCCAGGCCACCCGCCCCACACGGGGCCGGGGTTTTCGGCCATCATCCCGCCGCCGCTCTTGGTGGAGACCACCAGCGCCCCGCGCCCCGCGATCTGGCTGGGCGCCAGGGGGCCGCAACGCTGCCCATCCTTGTTGCTGCGCAGCAGGAAGTCGTCCGGGTGAAGGACGAGCGTCTCGCTTGCCGCCGGCGCCACTTCCACACGGACTACCGTGTAGTAGCCGCCCAGATCCGAACCCAGATCGCGTCGCACGGCGTCGGCGTCACCGTACAGCCAGGCGCGGATCCGGACCTTTTCGTTAGCTGCCTCGCCGGCCGGCAGGGCTTTTTCGGCCGCGCACAAGCCGCCGCACGCAATCAGCGCGAGCAGGATTCTCATGGCAGTGTCCACCCCAATTATACGTCCGATTCCTCCCCGATCGGTCGAAAATAACGACCACGGCCGTCAGCTCGTTGATCACCAGACTGAAATAGAGAGGCAGCGCCGCCGGATTAGCGCGCCGGGCCGCCGACCACTCCCGCCTGCCGATGTGGATGAACGCCTGCGTCATGCCGCACAGCGGGCAGGGCTTGCCACCGGCGTGCTCCAAGCGGCACCGGGTTGCGGCCGATCGCAGCGCGGTCGCAGAAAACAGCCACGGCCCCGAGACCACCGGCAGCAGCGCTCCGCTGGCCACGAGCCAGACCAGCAACAGCGCCCGTCGCAGCTCCGTCATCGCGCCCGCTGGCGATTCTAGCAGAGCGAGCTTACAATCGGAAGTCTATGCCCTCATACACGCGCAGAAACTTCCTGATCGCTTCCGCTGCGGTTCCGGCGGCCGCAGCGCGCAGTTACTCGCGTATCGCAGGCGCGACTGAGCGCCTGCGCATCGGCGTCATCGGTTGCGGCGGCATGGGCACGGCCCACATGCGCGCCCTGATGAAAATGCGCGACACCGACAACCTCGACATCCTGGCCGTCTGCGACGTCTACGAAAAACGCCTGCAACGGGCGGTCGAGCTCACCGGCGCCAAACCGCACAGGAACTACCGCCGCCTGCTCGAGGATCGGAACATTGACTACGTGGTCATCGCCACACCCGAGCACTGGCATTACCAGATGGCCATGGACGCGGCCGATGCGGGCAAGCATGTCTACCTGGAAAAGCCCATGACGCAGACCGTCGAGCAGGCGCGCAAGTTGGTCGCCCGGATCGAAAAGACCGGCGTCAAAATGCAGGTGGGCGTGCAGGGCATGTCAGATGATTCCTATGAAACGGCACAGAAATACGTCAAGACCGGCGTGCTGGGCGATGTGGTGATCGCTCAGATTGATTACTCCCGCAACTACCGCAACGACTTCTGGGTGGGGCCTCCCGATCCCGACGTGCGGCCGGGTGAAAACCTGGACTGGAAAGCGTGGCTGGGCCCGGCCCCCAAGCGTCCTTTCGATCCCGACCGCTTTCTGCATTGGCGTCGCTACTGGGACTACTCTTCGGGCATCGCCAGCGATCTGTTCATCCACCGGGTAACGCGCATCATCAAAGCGTTGGATCTGAGCTTCCCCGAGCGCGGTGTAGCATGCGGCGGCAAGTGGCATTTCCGCCAGAGTCCCGCCGAGGTGCCCGATACCTTCAACATCATGCTCGACTATCCCGGCGGGCCCACGGTGATCCTGGTCTCTTCCATGGCCAATGACACGCCGGTGGATCACGTCTTGCGCGGCCACAAGGCTACCCTCCATTTCACGCGCACCGGCTTTGTCATCCGGCCACAAAGCCTTTACGCCAAGGAACTCAAAGAGATCGTGCATCAGAAAACCGGCGCGGAAGATATCACGTTGCACCACCGCAACCTGATCCGCGCCATCCGCTTCAATGAACCGCTCAAGTGCGATTGTCGGCTGGGCTACTACGGCGTGGTAGCCTGCGCCATG
>JBMFPL010000341.1:0-3329 GCA_049969115.1 Bryobacteraceae bacterium
CTCCAAACCCTCTAACACCGTCACCCTGCCAGTGCGGTGAAGGGGGGCCTGGGCGGTGGCGCGACCGAGCGACCTTCGGCCCTCGCCGCACGCTCGAAGCCCGCACCCTGCGCGTGCAGCGGAGCTACAAGCAGAGCAGAGAGGCGGCGGCGCCGTTCACGAATGGCCCAGAAACTCCATCCATTTCCGCGAACATTGAGGGAGGTCGCCTCCGGGCTGGAATCCGGCCGGCGCTCTCCTCGTGCCACCACCGATGCCCCCGGAGCCGCGGGGAGAACGGGGCCATAGCAGCGCGTGCAGTTGCTGCTAACGGCGGCACCGCGCCATCATCTCCCCTGAAGCAGACCCAAGAGGCCCGCGGCAGCACCGCACCCGCGATTGCGTGGGCCCGCTGTCGGAACTGCAACCCAAAATGTGCCGGGCGACCAGGCACCAGGGCCAGCGCAGCGGCGCCTTCGAGGCGAACGAGCCGGACCGCAGGGCGGAGGCCGGGCGCCGGCGTCAGCGCGTAGCTGGGGAACACGGGCGCGCGTGAGGGCATCGCAGGCCCCACCAAGCGCCGCTTCCGCTTCCACAGCTCGCTAATTCCGACCGGGCTCGGCGCGAATGCCGACGCCATGCGATCGCGCCGCGCCCACGGGCAGATTCATCGTGGCCTTCAACGGTCGAGCGGCTCGGGCGCGGCCAGGGAGCTTCGAGCGCAAACCGGATGAGGGGATTCCCTTCCCCGCTCAGGCCCGAGGAACGGGCCGCGGCCGATTCACTGAGTTCGATCAGCTCCCTGAGCCGCGGTTCAGCGGTCCCCAACGCACCGGATCCTTCCCAGCCCTGCAAGAGCTTCGGAGGGAGGCTTCCGAAACTGGCGCCTGTGAACAGGGCGTTCCAGAATTTCGCTGAATCGGCTGACTTGATAGCCGCAGGGGATCGGAGTATATTGCGCGTGTGGATCAGTCGAGAGCGCAAACCTCAGCAAGTAGCCCCCGCGCCACGTCCGAAGGTCCTGGCCTGCGCGATCTCTCCGGTTACCAGTACCTGGTGCTGGCCGCGGCGTGGATGGGATGGATCTTCGACTCCATGGACGCCACCATCTACGCTCTGGTCATGATGCCGGCGCTGAGGGAGCTGCTCGGTCCGCACGGCGCCACGCAGGACATAGGCTGGTACGGAGGCATTATCTTCTCGATCTTCCTGGTGGGGTGGGCCTTGGGCGGGATCCTCTTCGGCATTCTGGCCGACTACCTGGGACGCGCCCGCACCATGGCCATTACGATCCTGATCTACGCGGTCTTCACGGGTGCGGCAGGTTTCTCGCATTCCTGGGGGGAGCTCGCGCTGTACCGCTTCCTGACCGCACTGGGCATCGGGGGCGAGTGGGCGGCAGGAGCGACGCTGGTGGCGGAGGTCTGGCCTGAGTCGCTGAGAGTGAAAGGCGCCGGGGTGCTGCAATCGGCCTGGGGCTGCGGCTATTTCCTGGGCGCCGGCATCTACTCGCTGCTGGCCGCGCAGAGCTGGCGCGTCATGTTTTATGTCGGCGTGATCCCGGCCTTCGTGGCCCTGCTGGTGCGATTGAAGGTGCGAGAACCCGAGCGATGGATAGCGACGCGGCAGGCGCTGCGCGAGCGCGGCTTCACGCTGCTGGAACTGTTCCGCGAGTCTACGCGTCGCGATACCCTGGTCGGCTCGGCGCTCGCCTTTGTGGCGGTCTTCGGCCTTTGGGGCGCCACCAACTGGACTCCCACGCTGGTGCGCGAGCTCCTGCAAGGCAGCGCGCTCGATGAGGCGGCGCTCGGCCGGAAAGTCAGCCTCGCGGTGATGGCGCTCAATGGCGGCGCCATCGCGGGCTACCTCGCGTTTCCTCCCCTGGCCGAGAGGCTGGGCCGGCGGGGCGCGTTCCTCGTCATGATGCTGGGCAGCGCAATCATCCTACCCCTGACCTTCCTGGTCCCACACTCGTTCACGACCGTGCTCGTATTGTTGCCCGTGTTGGGTTTCTTCAACAATGGGCTGTTCAGCGGGTTCCCGATTTATTTGCCGGAAATTTTCCCCACGCGGATTCGCGCTACGGGGGCAGGTTTCTGCTTCAACGTGGGCCGAGTTCTGGCCGCGGCGGGACCCTTCCTCACAGGCTATCTGGTGGCGCACCTGGGTACCTTCGCCCGGGCCGCCAGCGCCATCGCCCTGATCTACGTGCTGGGCTGCGCGGTGTTGCCGTTCGCACGCGAAACCAAGGGCCAGCAGTTAGCCTAGCCCCGAGAGTGCGCTGATGCCACCCTGGCACTGCCCGATCCGCCATCATTCGCCAGGACCGAAAATCGAACACTCCGGAGCGCGAGTAAGTCCAGGTACAGGTTTGCAGCGCAGTTTTCTGAACAGGCTCCCGAGCAAGAGCACGTTTCAGGAAAACGGTCTCGTGCATGGCCGGCGTGGCTATACTTACCTTGGCTGCGGTTCTCCTGCTGGTACCTGCCCCAGTAGGTCTCGGCTTCACTTACTCGGTGAACAAGGTGGAACATAGCGGCTTTTCGGGCCGGCTGGGCGAGAATTCGGGCACTGCGAACGTCGCATTTGCCATCGGCCTGATGAAACTCCGCGCCGACCCGCACGACGATCGGAAGCTGGCTTCTCGTCCGTCCAAAGCCCTTGTAGTTATTTTGTCGACAAAGAGGGTCGAGTAAGCTATATTTCCGGCGAGCGCCCTCCCCGTTGCAGCTGCGGCGGCCGCGCAAATGCGGCGCACGACGGGCGCCATCGGAACAGCAGTTGGGCCAGGCGGTTCTTTGTCTAGCATTCGTACGGCATCAGTTTTCCCGGCCCCTCATTCCACAAGCGCGGGGAATTGTGTCTGCGGTCCTCGCGGTGGAACCGACTTACTCGCCCGAGTAAGTCGGCTCCATCCACTGGCGTCGTCTGCCGCGCGAGTTGGCGGGCCCGACCTGCCGCTATCCTATCCACGACCGCCACCAGCATGAAAAGGCTGTGGCCCGCGCACTGACGCATGGCGGCTTCGAGACTTTCCTGCTCTTGTACCGCTGCCGACGACAGTGGTCGGACCGTGTCAAGATCCTCGAATTACCCCTTTTCGCCAGCTACGTTTTCGCCCGCTTCCCATTAGAGTGGCGCGTACGCGTGCTGCGCACCCCGGGCGTGCGCTCGATCGTGAGCTTCAACCGCCAGCCGGCGCCGGTGCGCGAGGAAGAGATCCGCTACCTGCGCACGGTGGTCGACTCGGGTGCGCCCCTTGAGCCCTGGCCATTCCTGCGCGAGGGCCAGCGGGTGCGCATCGAGCGCGGGCCGCTGAGCGGGGTCGAGGGCATTCTGCTCCGGTTCAA
>JBMFPL010000341.1:3339-4351 GCA_049969115.1 Bryobacteraceae bacterium
CAAGGGGGCTTGGCGGGTGGCGGTGGGGGTGGAGATCCTGCAACGCGCGGTGGCGGCGGAGGTGGATCGCGAGACCGTGCGCCCCCGGCGCGGCCTGAGGGTGGGGACGGGCACCAGACCCGGCAGCAATGGCGCGAGGTCGTTGCTCCGGCCGCGATGGCCGGCACCTCGGTTGGCAACAGCTCTCTGTGGCAACAACAGCAATTCGCGCTATGGGTGTATAATCGCCCGAGCCTGTACCCGGTCCACGAGGGAGGACTGCTATGACCGACATTTTTCAGCGCATGCTCTGTCGCGTAGCCAACGCGCCCCTGGCGCCACCGGCGCCGCACACCGACCCCCTGCCTGCCCGGCTTATGTCCGCGACGCAGCGGTTCCTGAACTGGCTCGCCCGCCCCGGCTCGGTGCTGGATCTGATGCTCTTTGTGGACGGGCAACTGGTGCGGCGGGAAACCTACGATTCGGTGGCAGGCCGGCTAGTGCGGTATCCCGAGCGCCAGCAGCAAGCGGTGGCCGGGGTGCTGGACTTCATGCGCGATAGCCTGGGCGGCCAGGACAACTCGGTCGCCTACACGGCGGGCGACGTGCAAGTGGCGGGCCTGATCGAGGGCCGCTACACGCTGGTGGCCATCACGCGCGCCGGGGTCAGGGCCGAAACCATCCAGATGTGGCTGCAACGCCTCCTGCTGCAAATGCCACGACAGGCCTGACAGATTCTCGGCCGACCAGGCGAAGCGCTTTCGCCCAAATCGCGGGACGGCCAGCCCGCACAAGGCCGAACCGCATCCCGCGGCACACCGCGGGACTGCAAACTGTGCAGCGCCAGATCCGACGGCGCAGGGCGAATCGCTCGTCGATGGCCGCGTGCCGCGAATCGTCCTCGCCGGTCGTCATACCGGCGCAACGAATCCGATGCGCGCGCAACCATCGGGCGCCGCAGGGCCGGGCCGTGTCATAGTACTACTGGGTCATAAACTGAACATTTTGTGATCCGATTGTTTCGTCCGATCCG
>JBMFPL010000342.1:0-4349 GCA_049969115.1 Bryobacteraceae bacterium
CGTGGGCGGGTTGAAGGTTCCGGCGAGAATGCCCAGGCGGCGCGGTCTAACGGGAGCACGGCGGTAGAAGATCACATATCCGTGATAACGCAGGCGCGGGGTTTTGTGGCAGGCTGGTGGATATGGCAGGCAGGACACTGCGCATCGCGCTGCTCGGCCAAGGATTCATGGGCCGGGCGCATTCCAACGCGTTTTGCCAGGTAAAACATTTCTTTGACGTTCCGTTCGACCTGGAGCTGCGCGTGTTGTGTGGCCGCGACCCCGCCAGGCTGGCGCAGATGGCCCGGACCTGGGGCTGGAGGGAAACCTCGACCGACTGGCGGTCGGTGGTGGCCCGTCCCGACATTGACCTGGTGGACATCGCGCTGCCCAACGCCCTGCATGCCGAAGCGGCCATCGCCGCGGCGCGCGCAGGCAAGATCGTGCTGTGCGAGAAGCCGCTGGCGGTTTCCGTGGAGGAGAGCGCGGCCATGGCGGAGGCTGCCCGGAACATTCCGACCATGGTCTGGTTCAACTACCGCCGCGTTCCTGCGGTCTGCTTCGCGCGGCAGTTGCTCGACGAGGGGCGGCTGGGCCAGATCTACCACTACCGGGCGGTGTACCTGCAAGAGTGGGCTCGCCGGCCCGGCTTGCCCGCCACCTGGAAGCTCGAGCGGGCCCAGGCCGGCTCGGGCGTGGTGGCGGATCTGGCTTCGCATCTGATTGATTTGGCCTTGTGGCTGAACGGCCCCATTCGCGAGGTGACCGCCGTGACGCACACCTTCGCCGCCGGGCGCGACGTGGAGGACGCCGGCCTTTTCCTGGCGCGCTTCGAAAACGGCAGCATAGGCTCTTTCGAGGTCACGCGCTTCGCCACCGGTTATCGCAACCGCAATGCCTTCGAAATTCACGGCTCGCAGGGAATGCTGGCCTTCAATCTCGAAGACATGAACCGGTTGCGCTTCATGGATGCTGCCCCTCCGGAATCCTTGCAGGGGCCGCGGGATCTGCTGGTGACCGGGCCCGATCACCCGTACGCGGAGAACTTTTGGAAGCCGGGTCACATCGTGGGCTACGAACACACCTTCATCGCGGCGCTGGGAGACTTTTTGCTGGCGCTCGCGCGCGGCGAACGCTTCCGGCCGGATTTCGAAGACGGACACCGGGTGCAACTGGTGCTGGATGCGGTGGAGCGCTCGGCCGCGAGCGGCCAGTGGGCGAGCGTGCCCGCGCGCTAAAGTAGTAGGGGAATGTTCACCTGGATCTGCCCGCAGTGCGGGCGCGAGGTTCCTCCGTCGGAGGCGGAATGTCCCTTCTGCGTGGGGAAGGCGAAGGTTCCCGCCGCGAGCCCGCCGCAGGCGGCGCAACCAACCGCTGCCGCACCCTCGAGGCGTTGGCCTGCATGGTTGCTCACGCTGGTGTTCGCCATCGGCTTCGCCGCAGTCGGGCTGGCTGCGTACTTCGGCTACCGGAGCCTGCGTCCCGCGGGGCACCGGGCGACCGGGCCGGAAAAGGCCGCGATCTCGCTGGAAACGCCATCCCTCGAGAATAGCGGCACGAAACCGCACCCGCTGGCGCGTCACATCGAAATCACAGGGTTGCGCCTGAGCGAAGATGCGCGGCAGCGGGCCACCATTCAGTTTCTGGTAGTCAACCACTCGGGCCTCGACCTGAGCGGCCTGGCTGCTGACGTGCGGCTGATCGCGGTGACCCCCAAGGGCGAGCGCGAGGCGGTGGGTTCGTTTTCCTTCCAGGTGCCCAGGCTGGGACCTTACGAATCGCGCGAGATCAAGGCGCCCTTGCAGACCAGCCTGCGGGTGTACGAGCTGCCGGACTGGCAGTTCCTGAAAGCGGAGTTCCAGATTACTTCCCCTGCTCGTTGAGTGGCTGGCGGCCCGCGCGGGGCCGGGCCCGGTGATAAGCTGGTGAGGCAATGCCCACGGGGACCATCAAGAAGCCGCGCACCGCGGAGGAACACAAGCGGCGGATCCGAAGAATCCTCACAATTCTCGATCGCACTTACCCCAACGCCACCACGGAACTCAAATACCGGGACGCGTGGGAGTTACTGGTGGCCACGATTCTTTCTGCCCAGTGCACGGACAAACGAGTCAACGAAGTTACTCCCGGCTTGTTCGCGAAGTATCCGACAGTGTACGATTTTGCGGCTGCCAGCCAGGCCGAGTTGGCCCGGGATATCCGGCCGACCGGCTTCTACAACAATAAAGCCAAGGCGCTGATCGGCGCGGCGAAGAAAATCGTCTCCGACTTTGGCGGGCAGGTGCCGCGGACCATGGAGCAGATGCTGACCATTCCCGGCTGCGCGCGCAAGACCGCGAACGTGGTTCTGGGAATAGCCTACGGGATCCCCACCGGCATCGCAGTGGACACGCACGTGCAACGGGTGGCGCGGCGGCTCGACCTGAGCCGCCAGAAAGACCCGGAAAAGATCGAGCGGGATCTGATGGCCATCGTGCCCAAAAACCGGTGGATCAAGTTCTCCCATCAAATGATCCTGCACGGCCGCTACGTATGCACCGCACGCCGCCCGCGCTGCGCCGAGTGCCCGCTGGCAGGGCTGTGTTACGCCAAGGACAAGACGGCAGAGAGGCGGCCCTGAGGTTCCACCTCCCTGTGCGGCCGGCCGCAGGCCGATCTGCTAGAATCCGGGTCAGGGGGCGGATGGCCTTAGCGGCGTTAGAGGAGGCGGTCTTCTGGAGCGTCTTTTACGGCCGTGAGGTTTCGCGCACAGCGCTGGTGGCTGAGTTCGGGGTGAGCCCCCCCACCATATCCCGGGCTGTGCGGCGCTTGCTCGGGCGCGGCCTGCTTTCCGAAGCGGGCGCTACGATTTCCGCCAGGGGGCGTCACCCTGGTCTGCTCCGCGTGAACCCCCACCTGGCGCTGTTGCTGGGCTTGGAGATAGACCGGGATCGCGTGCGGGCCGCGGTCACCGATTTCGCCGGGACTCCCCTGGGCCACGCCACGGCAGCCTGTGACGCACGCGGCAGTTTGCAGGCCGCGCTGGTGGCCTGTCGGCAGACGGCGGCCCAGGCGCTGGAAGCCGCCGGCGTTTCGCTGGAGCGCATCGCGCACATCGGCGTGGGCCACACGGGCACCTTGGACCTGGAGTCCGGCGTGTGCTTGGGCTGGGATGGATCGCCCCAGTGGTCGCATGTTCCCCTTCGCGATCAGTTGCGCAACCTTTTCGGGAACAAGGAGCTGACGCTGGATGACCGGGCGCGGGCGGTGGCCCTGGCCCAGCATCTGAACATGCCGGCTCCCTCCCGCCGGCACAGTGTGCTCTACGTTCACGCCGGCACGGGCATCGGAGCCGCGATTTTTGTCAATGGCAGCCTGATGCGCGGCGCTACCCAGGGCGCGGGCGAGATCGGCCACCTGGTCATAGACCCGGACGGCCCGCCTTGCCGCTGTGGCAACCGCGGCTGCGTGGAGGCTTTTGCCTCGGCGGAGGCGGTCCTGCGGCGCGTTCAGGAACGGGTGCAGCGGGGCGATTCCCCGTTGCTGGCGGCGCTCTGCGGCGACGGGCCGGCAACCCTGACCCTGGAAAGCCTGTTGGCGGCGGCTCGGCGCGGGGATCCGGTGGCGGTGGACTCCCTCAAGGAGGCCGGGCAGGCCCTCGGGATCGGCATCGCCAACGCCGTGCAAATCTTGAATCCATCCCAAGTGGTTCTCTGCGGCCGCTTTGCCTACCTGGCGCGGGATTTCCTTTTCGAACCGGTTTGCGAGCAGGTGCGGCGGCTGTGTCTGAAGAACGTTTCTAAGGCGTTGGAGGTTCGGCTCGGGTTTTATCGGCCGGACTTGGGGCCGGTGGGCTGCGCCCTGCTGGCAGCCGAGCAGGAAGCGAGCCGGCTGTTGCGCCGCGGGCAGGGGCGATAGCCTGCGGGACGCCTGTCACCCCGTTGTTACTTTCATCCCGAAAGGAATTCGCGGTCGCCTGTTGTGCGCAGGTAGGCCTTGGCTTACCCTACTTGCAGGAGTAGCCATGACCTCGTGCAAGCAAGCGCGGATCTGTGTCGCTGGCCTCGCCCTCTGGCTGGGCCTCATGGCCTGGGGCCAGCAGCTCGGCACTGCCGGTCTTTACGGAACCGTTTATGACCCGCAAGGCAGCGTGATCCCAGGCGCTCAACTGACGCTGACCCACGTGGAGCGGAACCAGTCCTGGGAGGCGGTGACCAACAACCAGGGCCAGTACGCGTTCCAGCTTATCCCGGTGGGAACCTACCGACTGGGCGTTAGCGCCCCTGGCTTCAAACATTTCGAGCAGAGCGGCATCACGTTGCAGGTCAACGACAACCGCAAGGTAGACGTGACGCTGGAAGTGGGCGACATCGCTACGCGGGTGATCGTAG
>JBMFPL010000343.1:0-600 GCA_049969115.1 Bryobacteraceae bacterium
GCGGGCGCCAAAGCGCAGGCGCTCACCGCGCTCGACCTGCTGCTCGATCCCGGCCTGCTTTCCCGCGCCAGGGAATACTTCGCCGAACAGACGCGCGAGACCAGGTGGAGGTCGCTCATACCCGAAGGCACGCTGCCGCCGATTCACCTCAACCGGGAGAAGATGGAGCGCTTCCGTCCCGCGCTGAAAAAGCTGCGCTACGATCCCTCGCGCTTCAAAACGTACCTGGAACAGCTCGGCGTGCCCTACCCGCCGCCTGATGCCTGAGCGCTGCCGCGCCGCACCTCGACCAGGCCGGCAGTGGCGTCCACGATCAGGTAGTCGCCCGTGCGGATGGCCTCGAACGGGTTGCGCTCCAGATCCGTCACCATCGGGATTCCGTTGACAATGGCGCCCAGCGCGGCGAGGCTATCCACTTCCACGTTGATGAAGGCGGCGGGCGCTACGCCTTCCAGCCTGGCCAGGTTCAGAACCATGGGGGTCGCGGACGAGCCGCGCGTGGATCGCATGACGAGCACGTGCCCCGCCAGCGACTGACCCTCCAGCGGGTGCCCCTTGCCGATCACGCGCCCGCTCACGGGGTCCACTTCGCCCCAGAAT
>JBMFPL010000343.1:610-4326 GCA_049969115.1 Bryobacteraceae bacterium
TGACAGCGAGGCGTCGGCCACCAGCGCCGTGCCCTCCGCGCGCCCTTTCACCACGCCGCGCCCGCGGATGCGGATCGTTTCACTCATCGCCCGTACACCTGCCGTCGACCGCTGCGCGCAGGCACGCCTCCGTACTCGCCACAATCACTTCCGCCCCGGTCATGCCCCGCGCGTAGTGGGCCTGCTTGAAGCCGTCCGTCACCAGCCGGCGGCAGGCGATGCGCATGTTGGTGGGGCAGGTGTCGCAAAGGATGTGGCCGCCAGCAGCTTCGATGGTTCGGGCCAGACCCATCTCGGCCGCGGCCCAGCGGGTGGCTCGCGCGGCGTTGATCCACAGCCGCACCCCCGGCGCCACTCGCTTGCCTTCCAGCCAGCGCGCCACGCGAGAAATCTCGCGCAGCGAGGCGTGGGGGCAGCCGATGATCACGGCGTCCACCTCCTCGCCCGTGGCGTTGCGCAGCGAGTCGTAGGTTTCGCGCAGGGCCTGCTCGGTGAAGACGATCCGGTCTCGGGGTACGCTTCCCCCGAAGGCGGCTTCCAGAGTGGGCGCTTCAGGGGTGACGCCTGCGATGTGGAACATGCTCACGCCGCCCGAAGTCGCCAGGGCCGCGCACAGTTGCTTGGCTTCGTCTTGCGAAGGCCGGCGCAAGCCTTCGAACACGGGAATTCCCAGGCCTGCGATCTTGCCTGTGAAATAGCCCAGAGCGCCCCAGTCCGTGGCGTGGCGCAACCGGGCGCGGACCTCGACGCGCAAGGTGCCGCGACGGTGCTCGTCGAGCAGCACGCCGAACTCGGGAACCACCCCGAGCAGCGACGCGGCGATGGCGCTCTCGTTGCCGTGCCGCACCGTACGCGCGCCCAGAATCGAGTTGGCATAGACCACGGCCGAGGATTCCGTCCACGCGCAGACTTCGCCCTTGAGCGGCACGTTGCCCACCAGGTACGGCGCGCAGGTGAAGGTCGTCAGATATCCGGCCCGCACGGCCATTTCCGCGATCTCGCGTTGGACGCGCACCTGCCCGGGATCGTTTTCGGGAACATCGAGCGGGTCGAGCGTGACGAACAGGGTGTGCACCGTGGCCACGCAGTGCGGCGCCACGGGATGGCGGCAAGCTTCGCGGAGTCCCTCGGCGAAAGTTTCCAGGGTGCGCTGGGATGCGCCGCGGGCGACGAGATTGGGCACGCACAGCAACACGTGCGTGTTGTCGCAGCGCACCAGCCGCCGGGCCCCCATCACCTCGCCCCACTCGACCAGCCAGCGCATGCACTGCGCCAGGTAAGGGCCGCGAACGCCCTCGAGGATCGCGCGCTGCTCCGCCGTCAGCTCCACTCTTTCATGCCCTCACTTCGGCGGATAACCAACGGTCTGCGCGAGCACGATACGCTCGTCCGGGCGCAGCTTCATCCGGGCAGCCAGTTTTTCGCGGTCGATCGAGGCGCGCACCACGGTGTTCAGCCCTTCGGAGGCGCAGAACAGGTAAACGTTCTGGGCGATGAAGCCGGTGTCCGCCGCCGAATAGAACACTTTCGCTTCATCCGGGCGCTTGCCCATGCGCGCGTAGTCAGCTACGTAGACCAGGTTGAGCGGCGCCTGGCCAACGAAAGCTTGCGTGCCTGTCGCGGCGCGTATGTCCTCGGCCAGCACCGGGTTCAACCGGTGCGCCTTGGCGTCGTAAAGGTAGAGCCCTTCGGGCAGGGCCACGAAGATGTCAATTTCCTGCATGTTGCTGGCCGAGGGCGCGGTGCGGTGGCCGTCCGGGCGGTTCACCCCGAACGCGGCCCAGAGCAGGTTCGACAGCACCTGGACGGGCAGGGGCCGCGGGCCGAATTCGCGCGTAGACTTGCGCTCCTTGAGCGCTTGCATGAGCGGCTTGCCGCCTTCGGTCTGGGGCGGCGGCAGCTCCACGGGTTTCAGCTCTTGAGCCAGCAAAAGGCACGGAGCCAGCAATGCCACCGGAAGCAACGACCGTCGCATGAAAACCTCCCTGGCGATTGTACTCGAGGTTCAGGGCCCGCGTTCAGCGCAACTTCGCCGGTCTGCCGCCGGCCTCCTTGCTGCGCTGCGCGGCGTCCATGAAGGCGAAGATCTCCAGCGTCTCCTCGTTCGGCACCGGGGGCACGCGCGTCTGAAAGAACTTCACGATCTCCACCACCAGCGGCCGGTAACCGGTCTTCATTTCGGGCGTGCTGCGCAACGTCTTCTTGGGCCCGAAGACGACCGCGCCGTAGTCCGAGTAGGGCCGGATGGCGCGCACGCTGCCGATGCGCCCGTCCTTCCAGCGGCCCACGATCAGGTCGGCATTGGTGCCCGAGATGCGGGTCACTTCCTCGCAGCCGGTCCCCATCAGCGCGTACAGCATCTCGATGGGGTGGATGGCATACCAGGCAAGCTCCAGGTAATGGTGCTCTTCGAACGGTCCCGGCCCCCAGGTCATCACCCCGGTGGCGTCCGGGGTCTTCAGCGCGGTGACGATCTCGCTGTAGCGCAGCGACGATGAGCTCCACCAGGGCACGCCCGCCTCGCGCGCCAGTCGAGCAATCTCGCGGGCGTCCTCGAGCGTGGCAGCCAGGGGCTTGTCGATGAACATGGGCTTGCGCGCGGCGATGATCTGGCGTGCCTGGGCCAGATGCGGCCGCCCGTCCACGCTCTCGAGCAACACGCCATCCACTTTCGAGCACAGCGTGGGGATGTCGGGCACGATCTCGACGTTGAACTTGGTGCGGAGTTCCTCGGCGTACTTGTCCACCCGCTCCCGGCTCGAGGGCAGGTCCGGGCTGCCGCCTTTGAACGCGGCGACGACGCGGGCGCCCGGCACATATTCGGGCGAGGTGGCGTCGTTCAGCATGCGCGTGAAGGCGATCACATGGGAGGTGTCGGTGCCCACGATGCCCAGGCGGATCTCGGACCCGGTTGCGGCGCCGGCGAGCATGAGAACCAAACCGATCAGTCTCATGTGGGGCATTGTACTGCGGCGGAAGGCTGGCTGCGGGCCGTAGCGCAGGGCAGCACCGGGAGGCCTGCACTCGCTGATCCGAGGCGCCCTCGCCTGGAGCGTGAACAATTTCGAATCAGGGCGTGCCGTGATCCCCGGGACCTCGCTGCTCGGGCCCGCGCCCCGGCCGGTGCTATCGCATGGGATCGAGGCTGGCGTTTCGACAGGCGCCCTTGGTTTGCCTTGCGGCACGCCTGCGGCTATGCTAGGTCAGGAAAGGAGAAGGAGCCATGCTGGACCGCAGGACGTTCCTGGCCGCCGCCGCGGCCGCGGCCGGGCAAGCGGGGGCCGGACCGGCCGAGGCGCAACTCGCACTGGATGGCGGGCGGCCCGTGCGCGAGGAGCCGCTGCGCGCGGATTACTGGGGGCCCCAGTATTACGACGACAAGGAGCGGGTCGAGCTGCTGGAAGTACTCGAGACCGGCCGCCCCTTCCGCTGGTACGGGCGCGGCTCGCAACCGCCCATGAAAGTGGCGACCTTCGAAAAGGAGTTTGCCGCGCGCATGCAGACCCGTTACGCGCTGGCGGTCACTTCGGGAACCGCCGCCCTGCAATGCGCGTTCGCCGCGCTCCAAGTGGGACCCGGAGACGAAGTCATCCTGCCTGCCTGGACCTGGCATTCCTGCTTCAATACCATCGTTCACGCCGGCGCGCTGCCCGTGTTCGCCGAAATAGACGAGTCCTTCAACATTGACCCCCACGACATCGAAAGCAAGATCACCC
>JBMFPL010000344.1:0-1443 GCA_049969115.1 Bryobacteraceae bacterium
CGGCTTGCCGGTGCCGGCCCGTCGGTCACTCGTAGCGCAGAGCCTCGCTGGGATTCAAGTGCGCTGCGCGATTGGCGGGAAGCAGCCCGAAGACCACGCCGACCGCGAAGGAGACGAAAAAGGCTACCGCTATCGAGATCGTGGAAATCGGCACGCGAACAGCCGGGGCCAGGAAACGCACGCTCAGCGGAATCCCCACCCCCAGCACGATGCCCAACACGCCCCCGGAGACGCTGATCAGCGTGGCTTCCAGGAGGAACTGCTGGAGGATGTCGCGCCGCGAAGCGCCCACAGCCATGCGGATGCCGATTTCGCGCGTGCGCTCGGTCACCGTGACCAGCATGATGTTCATGATGCCGATACCGGAAATGACCAGCGCGATGGCGGCCACCAGGATGAGAACGATGGTCAGCGCCAGCGCGATCTGTTTGGCCGCCGCCAGAATCGAGGTGAGATTCTCCACCGTGTAGCGGGCGCCCGGGCGGTGGCGGCTCTCGATCAGGGCGCGCACCTGGGCGGTCACCGTTTCCACATCCTCGGTTCGGCGGACTTGCACGTAAAGAGGGTCAATGCGCTCCACCGGCGCGAAATAGCGCTGCACGGTGATGGGGATAAGGATGGTCTCGCGGGTGAGCTCGGACAGCCCGAAGCTCTCCACACGCTCTTTGAAAACGCCCACCACGGTGAACTGCAAGCCGTGGATTTTGATGACTTCGCCGATCGCCCCCTGCGGCCGCCCGTAGAGGCGCTCGGCCAGCTTTTGGGTGAGCAGCGCCACCTTGTGGCGCAAGGTGACGTCGGCTTCGTCCAGGGGCCGGCCGGCCAGGATGACCAGGTTGCGCACCTCGGCGTAATACTGGTCGGAGCCCACGATGCGAACGTCCTGCTCGCGTCCCTGGATCATCATGCGGTCGAAGCTGGTCATCACGCCGGTGACGGCGCGGATGCGGCCGTCCAGTTGACTGCGCACCGCCTCTACGTCGGCCCACTTCAGGTAATCGGCCTCGACGTCGGGCATGTTGGAGCCGGCCGCCTCGTAGTAGGCGTAGATCATGTTGGAACCGACGCCCTGGATCTGCTCGAGGATGTACTCGCGGCTGGTGAGCGAGATGGTGACGACTAGGATGACGGAAGCGTTGCCGATCACCAGGCCCAGCGCCGTCAGGCCGGTGCGCACCGGATTGGAACGCAGTGCGCTGATGCTGAAACGGAGAGCCTCGGCAAGGAACACGGTTCAGGCGCCGAGTCCCATGGTATCAAGAGAGTTGTTTCAGAAGCTGCTCGGCTTGCCAGCGAGGAGGGTCGTCCGGCGTCAACGGTGAAGCGAGGTACTCGCGCAACAGACGCCGCGCCTCGTCGAGATTCCGGCCCGCCTGAATGTAAAGGGCGGCGCGCTCGAATTTCAGACGGGCGCTGTCGGGCGCGATCTTTTCGGCCTGCGCA
>JBMFPL010000344.1:1453-4324 GCA_049969115.1 Bryobacteraceae bacterium
CAAGGCCTCGCTCTCCTCGAAACGGCGCTGTTTGGCCAGGAACTTCGCCAGGTCCACGATGCGGCCAAGCTGGCGAGGGGCCAGTTCGATGGCTTGCCGGAAGTGCTGCTCGGCCCGCGCGTACTCGTGGCGCTTCTCGGCCAGGCGCGCCTGGGCGTAATGGCCCTCGGCGGGATTCAGGCGCCCGATTTGCTCGACCAGGGCCGCAGCTTTCTCCAAGCCGCCTCCCAGGAAGCCGGGCGCTTGGAGGTAGTACTCGAACAGGTCGTTGAGGGCCTCGAGGTTGTTGGGGTCCAGTTGGACGGCCTTTTCGAACTCCTCGCGCGCCTTGCGCGCCAGCCCGGGCGCCGTCAGGAAACTGGAGGTTTCGGCCCGCTTGCCGTAGGCGCGGCCCAGCCAGAGATGGTAATTCGGGTTGCGAGGATCCGCCGCCACCGCCTTCTCAAAACATTGGGAGGCCTTCTTGTATTCGCCTTCCATGTAGTACGCCCTACCCAGCAGCTCGAAAGCAGCAGCGTCTTTGTGCGGCAGGGGCGTCAGCAGCTCGATGACCTGGCGGTATTCGGCGCGGTCGAAGTAATGGCGAGCGCGATCCAGCTCCCCGGCCGCGTAAGCCCAGGCAGTTGCTGCCAGGATTGCTGCGATCGCCAACGCCCAAGCCCGCATCTTCTACACGCCATTTTATTAGATGCGAGTGCGTGCGGCCAAGATACGGCGTCCCCGGTTGCCTGTGTCGCGGCGTGCGCGGTCGTCCAAGGGCAGGCGCCGAGCCATGCGCGCAGAACGGGCGGTGCGAGGGCTCGCCGGCGGCCGTGCCATTGCGATATGCCCCTACGCCCCGCAGAGCCGTCATCCCCCGGGTCCGCGCACGCTCTCGCGGCCAGCGGGCGCGGTGCTCGTACAATGGGACTGAACCCGTCATGACAAGCCGCGCGCGCCTGCTCGTGCCCCTGCTGGCCTTGTGGATTCAGGTCCATTGGCCCCACGAAGAACCCGAACCTAAGCTGCCCGGCGGCAAATCCCTCAAGGAGGAACAGCTCAGGGCCGACTATGAGCAGTCGCTGCGCGACGCCGAGCGGCTGGTGAAGCTTTCCGAAGAATTCAAGGCGGACCTGGAGAAGCAGGGCCGGCACGTGCTCTCGCTGGCGGCGCTGCGCAAGCTGGACGAAATCGAGCGGCTGGCGCGACGCATCCGCTCGCGCCTGCGGCGCTACTGAGGGAGAGGCGGTGGCGACGGCTGCGTGGCTAGCGATGGTCGCTACGATGGCCCTTCAGCCCTCGCCGTCCCGCTGGCTGGCTTCGGCAGCGCCGGGCGCGCCGCTGGTCGTGGTGCTGCCGGGTTCGCAGGACGCTGTGCGAGAGACTTTCGAGCGTTGGCGGGCGGTGACGGCGACGCTCGGGTGGGGCGTTTTGGTGCCCGGCATTGCGGCAGCGCCCGCGGACGCCGCCGTCTTGGCGCTCGAAGCTCTGCTCGATGCCTTCGTGCAGCAAGTGAAGCCGGATAGGCAACGGGTCTACCTGGCAGGCGAAGGAGCCGGTGGATCGGCCGTCTTCTACGTCGTCTCGCGCCGCCCGGACCTGTGGGCCGCGGCAGCAGCGCTGGGCGGCAATCCGCGGCCGGCCATCGAAACCAACCGCCTTTTCGCCGCCAACACGAGCCTGGTCACCGTTCTGTGGGTACCGCGGCCAGGCGATGCGCTGGCCGGACCGATGCGCGCGCGGCTCCGCGAGGCCGGCTACAACCTCCTGGAGCCGCCCAGAACGGAAATGAGCGTGGCAGAGCTTCTCCAGTGGCTCGGCCGGCACCGCCAGGAAGAGTTCCCCTACAAGATTGACTGCGAGACTGGCCACCCTGCTTTCGCGCGCTGTTACTGGGCCGAAATCAGCCGCCTGGACTTCAGCCAGCGCAACGACGCGCTGGCTGTTTCGCGCGTGCCGCCGGGATCCGGCGCTTATGTGGCGCTGGGGGGATTCGGGTTCGATCCTTCGGCCCCGGGCCCCGGAGTGCTGGTGGGCTGGCTGCCGGAAAACTACAAGGGACCTTTGCGGATGGGCGACCGCATCGTGGCGGTGGGCGGGCACGAAATTGCCGACGGCCGCGCCTATGTTGAATTTATGGAACGGCAGGCGGACGAGCGCGCAACGGCGGTGACGCTGCTGCGCGACGGCCGGCTCATGCGCGTGGAGACCCGCATCGTGCTGCCTAGGCGCGAGGAGGTTCTCACCGCGCGCGTCCGAGCCGAGTACCTGCCCGAGACCCGGGAGCTGCTGGTGGTCTCGCGGGGCGTGGCAGCGCTCCGGCTTCGCCTTCCCGTTTCCTGGATCCCGGCTCGCATCAACTGGAACGGGACGGAGGCGGGCACAGTGGAGCGGGCCGGTTGCTGGGAGCTGGAGCAGGGAAGCCCCCCGCGCCCGTGTCCCCAGTGAGGCTGCCGGGGTCTATGCTAACCTGTCGGACGGGTTGCCATGGCTGCCATGCGTGAGAAAGCTCAGCTCATGAGTGCTTCGGAGATCGAGCGCACGCTGGTCCGGCTGGCTCACGAGGTTCTGGAGAAAACCGAGGATCTGGACCGCCTGGCTTTTGTCGGCATCCGCCGCCGCGGCGTTCCCATCGCGCAGAGACTGGCTGAGAAGATCAAGGCGCTGGAAAACCGTGACGTTCCGGTAGGCGTGCTGGACATCGCGCTTTACCGCGACGATCTGTCCACCATCGGCATGCACCCGATCGTCAACGCCACCGAAATCTCTTTCCCGGTGACGGGCAAGGACATCATCCTGACCGACGACGTGCTGTTCACCGGGCGCACGGTGCGCGCCGCCCTGGACGCGCTGTTCGACCACGGCCGGCCCGCGCGCGTGCAGCTTCTGGTG
>JBMFPL010000345.1:0-4319 GCA_049969115.1 Bryobacteraceae bacterium
GGCGGCCGAGTTGCTGCTGGAAGCTCTCGAGGGAGGCGGAGAGCCCGGGCCCCGAGCCGTGCTGGCGCCGTTCGAGGTCGTGCCCCGGGAGTCGAGCCGGGCGATCGCGGTTTGAAGCCGGGCGCCCTCGCCATGCCCGTAACCCTTTGAAAAATGAAGTAATTATTTTTTACCAAATCCGCTCCTCGCGGTTCCTCGAGCCTTGATGCTGTGCGATACTGGTATGCGGGAGGATCCGGTCAACTCGCTGCCAATGAACCAGATAGAGGAAGCCATCGCGCGCTACCAGAAGATCATCGAAAGCGAGCCCTTCCAGGACCTGGCTTGGGCCGAAAAGCTCGTCGAGCAAATGCAGGCCGCCCATCTGACCGAGAGCGGGCGGCTGGTCTGCCCCTTCCTGCGGCCCCACTTCCTCACCCGCCGGCAGTACGAAAACCTCGTCAAGGCCGCCGAATGCCTGTTTTCGGCCATTGACCGCATCAAGCAGATGGCCCTGACCGATCCCGGCCTGCTGGACCGCATGGAGCTGCTGCCAGCCGAAAAGATGCTCGCCTCACTGGACCCGGGTTACCCCTACCTGACGGTCACTTCCCTGCTCGACACCCGCCTGATGAATGGCTCGCTGTACTTCGTCCGATACGATGCCGACACCCCTGCCGGGATGATCTACGGGGACGTGCTCGCGGACTTGTTCTACGATTGCCCGCCGGTGAAAGAGTTTCGCAAGCGTTACGAGCTGATCAAGCTGGCCAACCGCAAGCACCTGCTGGAAGCCATCCTGCGAGCCTACCGGGACTTCGGAGGCCAGCGCAAACCGCGTATCGGGATCCTCGAATTCCGCCAGCCCTTCCAAGCCACCTCCCAAGGCGAGTACGTCCTTCTGGCCGAATACCTGCGCCAGCAGGGCTACGAAGCTGAAATCGTCTCTCCGGAGCAACTGGAGTACCGCGGCGGCGTGTTGCGGCGTGGCGCCTTCGAAATTGACGTCATTTACCGCCGCGTCAAAGCGCACGAGTTCCTGCTTCGCTTCGATTTGAGCCACCCGCTGGTTCGCGCCTACCGTGAAGGCAAGGTCTGCGTGGTCAACAGCTTCCGGTCCGAACTGGCCCACAAGCGCGCGTTGTTCGATCTGCTGACCGACGAGAAACTCACCGCCGATTTTCCCGCCGCCGAGCGCAAGGCCATCCGCCAGTACATCCCCTGGACCCGTCTCGTCGCGCCTCGCAAGACCACCTACCAAGACCAGATCGTGGATCTTCTCGAGTTCATCCGCACCAACCGCGACAAACTGATCCTCAAGCCCAACGATGATTCCGGCGACGAGCATCCCGTGCTCGGCTGGGAAGTGGACCAGACCACTTGGGAACGGGCGATCAAACGCGCTCTGCGCGCACCTTATGTGGTCCAGGAACGCGTGGAGGCCCTGCGCGTGCCTTTCCCCGTGCTTTACTACGGGCAGCTCGAGATGCGCGAAATGGAAGTCGAGGTGCACCCGCACGCTTTCCTGGGCAAAGTGCAAGGCTGCTCGTGCTGGCTTTCTGCGGGTTCAGGATTCTCGACGGTCGAGGGGCTGACCCCCACGTTCATCATCGAACCCAAGGCCTGAGCCGCCAGGGCTTAATCAGGAAAGCAGCAGGCTGGCGACGCGGCTGATCCGCGGCATCTCGACCTCCGTCCCCGACCCGCGGATCGCCGCCCGCAATTCGACCGGCGCCGCCCCCGACTGGCGGAGCAGGGCCCTGCGGAAGTGGCCCTCCAACCTGACCAGGAAGTCGCCCGCCTTTCCGCCATAGTTCACCAGCTCCAGCGAGACGCTGCCGTCCGGTTGGCGGTGGAGGAGCCCGATCAGCGCATCGGCGCCCCAGATGCGCAAATCGCGCGTGCGCCAGCCGAGCGCGTCAATCACGTCCAGGGCGAATTCGCCGGGATCCGCGACGGGAGCGCGGTAGACCGTGATGAGGCCTCTGCCCAGCGCGTACACATCGCGCTCTTGTTCGGCGCGAAGCTTGCGCAAGCCTGGCGCCTTCCACCATGCCGGTTCGTTCTCTGCCGCCGGCGCTACTAGCAAGTGGCCGCCAGCGCGCGCAAATTCCAGGCTCGACCTGACCGCCTCCCGGTATTTGCCCAGCCCGGCACCCGCCACCACGCGAAATTGCCCGAGCGGCCCGGGACGGGAAGCCGGCAGCACCGCCGGGGTAACGTTGTGGCGGAACATCAGATTGAGGATCTCGCCACACTCTTCCAGGTCCCCGGCGATCACGGCCACGCGCGATGCAACCGGCCGCTGGAACTCGGCCGCGTGGTCTCGCAGGAAACGGGCCGTGCGGGCCAGCGACTGCCACGCCTCCCGCGCCATACCCTGGCCCGCGAGCAGCGCCTCGCGGAAAGCGTCCGGCGCCGACAAGACCACCGATCCGCCGGCCACCGCCGCCTCGGCGAGTGAAAGTTCGGAAGTCCAGAAGGGGACGCGCTGCCCTCTGGCCAGCCCTGCAGCCTCGTCCGCGCGGTAGCCCAGGATCGCCGGTCGTGCGGGGAAGTGGGCGCGCAGCCAGGCGATCAGGTGTACATTGGCGTCCAGCCAGGCGTGCTGCGTAGCAGAAGCCTCGCCCGGCTCGGGCCGCCGGCTGCCCGGCCACAGGCCGGCGCGCAGCACTGCCCGGGCCGGTTCGACCGGCCAGCCGATGCGCGCGGGATCGAGCAGAAGGAACATTTCCCAGCCGGCATGTTTCGCTGCGACGTCCCGAACTTCCTTCTCCTGCGCCCCTCCCGCCTCCCAGGCCACGCCCTCGAATCCGGCCGCGCGCGCTTCCCCCGCCTTCCCTGCTTGCTCCGGGCCCAACTCGGCGATCACCCGCATCCCCGCCCTGTGGCACGCCTCCACAAAGGCCCGGCAGTCACCCGGCGCGTCCCAGGGCAGCCACACATACGCCGTGCCCGCTTCGCCCAGCAGCGGCACGGCGCGCGGGTCCGCTTCCGGCCACCGGATCATCAGCGACGTCATCACCGCGTTAGTCTATCGCAGCGGCGCACCCAGGCAATTCGGCGCCCGGAGGCCGGAGGCGCAAGCCGTGCCCCCGCTTTCCGCACACCCTTTTCGTACAATGGATAAAGTTCGGAAAAAGCCATCGTGCCTGCCCAAGCCCGATCCGTGACTGCGAGCAAACATGAAACCGCCGGGCGGCCGGAACGGCCGCGCGGCGCCATCGCCGAGTGGACGGTCACCATTGTCCTGCTGCTGTTCGGCACCACCACGTTGGTGCAGGCCTTCGTGATCCCCACCGGATCCATGGAGGACACCCTGCTCATCGGCGACCACTTGCTGGTGGACAAGCTCACCTATGCGCCCCCGGGCCCGATCAGCAAGCACCTGCTGCCTTACAGCGAGATCCGCCGCGGCGACATCATCGTCTTCCGCTACCCGATTGACGTGCGCCAGACCTTCGTCAAGCGCTGCATCGGCATCCCCGGTGATCGCATCCGCATTGAAAACAAGCAGCTCATCCTGAACGGCAAGCGGGTCTACGAGCCCTACAAGTACCACAAGACCGATTACTTCGATTCCTACCGCGACAATTTCCCCAGCGAACCTAACGTGCGCGTGTACGAACCCGCGCTCGACATGTTACGCAATCACGTGGTCAACGGCGAGGTGGTTGTGCCGCCCAACCACTACTTCGCCCTCGGCGACAACCGCGATTCCTCGCTGGACAGCCGTTACTGGGGCTTCGTGCCGCGCGAAAACATCATCGGCAAACCCCTCATCATTTACTGGTCCTACGACGCGCCCACCGAGAACCTGGCGAATTCCTTCAGCGTCGAGCACATCACTGACTTGCTGCTCAACTTCTTCACCAAGACGCGCTGGCGCCGCACCTTCATGCTCGTGCGGGGTTATCCCCTGGAGTAACTCAACCCGCCGTTTCGCCCAGCGCGCGCCGGCCCGCTTCCAGCAGCCGCAGGATGCGTTCGACGTCGAACACCGCGCCCGCCCAGGGTCCCCCGCTGGCATGCTGCAAGGCCGCCCACAGGCGTGTGTCGGCCGGCAGCTCGTGGTCGGGATGCAAATCGGGATGCGGGCTGCGGGCGGCCAGCACACGAGCGCCCTCCTCAGCGCCGAAGATCTTCCCCCCGCAGCCCACCAGATTCACGGATCCTTGCAGGCCAGTGCGGTCAATCACGATTTCGATCAGGTCCCCGTCGCGCACCTTGCCGATGGGCCCGCCCGCCAGCGCTTCCGGGGCGATGTGACCGATGCAAGCGCCGGTGGAGACGCCGCTGAAACGGGCATCGGTGAGAACCGCCACGTGTTTGCCGAACTC
>JBMFPL010000346.1:0-4313 GCA_049969115.1 Bryobacteraceae bacterium
CCCCTGCGCGCACGGGTTCCGCAATTCTTGCAGTGGCGCAGCGCGAGGCGCCTGCCTCCCGGGAGCGCGCGGCATGAGCTGCATTTTCATCCTCGTGGATGCCCTGGGCTGGGAGTTGGTCCGGGAGCGCCGCTTCCTCGAGGAAGAACTTCCCTTCCGCAAGCCGCTGGAAACCGTATTCGGGTTCAGCTCAGGCGCGATTCCATCCATCCTTACTGGCCTGCTGCCCGAAGCCCATGGCCACTGGAACCTCTTCCTTTACAGCCCCCGGACGTCCCCGTTCCGCTGGGCACGGCTGCTGGCACCCCTGCCCTCCGCGCTGAGAAACCACCGCGCGGTCCGCAAGGTGGTAGCCTTGATCGGCCGCCGGCTGAGCCGCAGCAACGGTTACTTTTCGATTTACGGGATCCCGGTCGAATTATTGCCCTACTTCGACATCTGCGAGAAAGAAAATATCTACCGGCCCGGTGGCTTGCGCCCGGCTGCATCTATCTTCGACCGGCTCGAACAACGGGGCGTTCCTTACCGAATTTACTGTTACCACGACTACAGCGACGAGGCGGCCGTGCGCCAGATCCTGCGCGATTTGGCGCAGAAGCGCGCGCAATTTTACTTTCTCTATCTCGCCGAACTGGACGCTTTCCTCCACGATCACGTTCAATCGGACGGCGAAGTGAGCCGGGAACTTGAACGCTACGCGGGCATGCTCCGCCAGATTTACCGCGCCGCCGTCGGCGCCGATCCGGATGCCCGGTTCTACGTGTTCTCGGACCACGGCATGACGCCGGTGCGGGAGAGCTTCGATCTGATGGGCGCCGTCCGCAACCTGGGCTGGAACGAGCCGCGCGATTACCTGGCGCTCTATGACTCCACCATGGCGCGCTTCTGGTTTTTCCGTGACGAATGCCGCCGCACGGTGACCGCGATGTTGCGGGAACTGCCGTGCGGAAAACTGGTGGAGGCCGCGGAACGGAAAGCGCTAGGGATCGACTTCCCCGACGATCGCTTCGGCGAAGCAATCTTCGCCATGCGCCCCGGCTGCGTGATCCACCCGAGCCACATGGGCGGTAACCGCTGGAAAGGCATGCACGGCTTCGATCCCTCCCATCCCACCTCCCTGGCGGCTTTTTTGGCTCGGCGCGAACCGGCGGCGCCGGTCCGCCACATCCGCGACCTGTACCAGTTGATGCTCACGGAGGCCGGGCTGTGATGAGTCCCGTGATGCTGTTGGTCAATTCACGCGTGCGAGGCGGAGTGGAAGAGGTCGTAGTGGCCCTGGCCAAGGGCCTGGCCTCCCGTAACTACGAGACCCATCTCGCCGCCCCTGCACCATTGCTGGAAAGCTGGCGCGCGGAACTTGCGGGGCAGCGTGTGCGGCAGGTGGCGGTGGAGCTGGGCGGGTTGCGACGGGCGGGTGAGTTTGGTCGCTTGGCCCGCTATCTTCGCGAGCACCGTATCCGTCTGCTCAATACCCACCTGTTTCGCAGCACCCTTTTCGCTGCTCCCATCGCGCGCGCCGCGGGCGTTCCCGTCATCATCGAGACCGCACACGGGCCAGAAGCCTGGCGCCGCGGCTGGCTGAAGCGTAGCGGGGTCGTGGACCGGTTGATCGAACGGCTAGTTACGGCCAACATTGCCGTCTCCGAGGCCAATCGCCGGTATCTGATCGAGCAGAAGCGCTACCCGCCGGAGAAGATTCATGTGATTCCCAATGGCCGCGATCTCTCCCGATTCGCGAGCGTAACGACGGCGCAGGTCGCAGCGGTGCGCGCGCGCGTGGACGCCCAGCCAGAGGATCGCTTGCTGCTGGCGGTAGGCCGCCTCGAACCCCAGAAAGATCCTCTGACCCTGCTCGACGCCTTCGCCCGCGTCGCGCAAAGCTTCCCCGCCGCCAAGCTGGTCCTGGCCGGGGAGGGGTCGCTGCGAACCGAGGTCGAAAGCCGAGTTTCCGCGTACCGGTTGCGGGAACGGGTGGCTCTCGCCGGTTTCCAGCATGACGTGGCCCCCTGGTATCACGCCGCAGAGATAGTCGTCCTTTCCTCGCTCTACGAAGGAATGCCACTGGTGGCGATCGAAGCAGGCGCCGCGGGACGTCCGGTCGTGGCCACCGCGGTAGACGGGACGCTGGAAGTCATCGAAGATGGGCGCACAGGCATGCTGACGCCGCCCCGCGATCCGGCAGCGCTGGCCGCGGCGATTTGCCGGCTGCTCGGCGACCCGCAAACCGCGCGGCAGATGGGCCTGGCCGCCCAGCAGCGCATCCAGCGGCACTTCAGCTTCGACCGTCAGCTCGATCGGACCATCGCGGTGTTCGAAGCTTACCTTGGCGCTGTGGCCAGGAGGCAGGCAGCATGATTCGTATTTACTACCTGCTGCTCCTTTTGATGCCGTTCTGGCAGTACCCCCGGCTGCCGAAATTTGGCGAGACCTGGACCACGGTCAAGATCGTGGGGGTCTTGGCGGTCCTGGCTGCGGCGGTGAAAGCCTTGTTCGACGGTTCCCGGGCGCGCCTTCTCGGCTGGCGGGAAAGCCGGTTGTTCCTGTTGTTGTTTGCCTGGGCTTGGCTTTCTGCCCTGACCGTCGGCCGCTGGGAATGGGCCGTCAACCCGCTGACGAGTTGCCTCTCCATCGCAGCTTATCTCTACCCTACGCTGATTTTCCTGGATTCCACCGAAAACGTGCACCGGGCGGTTCACTGGATAGCCTTTTCGATGCTCCTGGCTTCTTACTCGGTTTTTTCGCAATTCGTCAAATACGGGGTGATGCGCCCGGGCGGAATCGTGGGAGATCCCAATTACTACGCCCTGGTCGCCGTCTCCCTCCTGCCGCTTTGTGTCGCCCTGTTGCCCGAGGCGCGGGGGTTAAGCCGCTGGCTGTTGGCCGCTACCGCTCTGGCCCTGATCGCATCCACCCTTCTCGGCGCTTCGCGGGGCGGGTTTCTCAGCCTGACTTTTTGCCTGCTTTACATGACCATGAAGGGTCGCCGCCGCATCCTGCTGTTGGCCGGCATCGCGTTGCTGATGATCACCCTGGGTTGGATCCTGCCCCACGCCCCCTGGGACCGTTTCCTTCGGCCAGGCTCCGGCGACGCGATTTCCACCGAGGTCCGTAAGCAGACGTTGAAGGCAGGCTGGGCCATGATTCAGACCCACCCGCTCACCGGCGTGGGAGTGGGGATGTTCAAACCCCTGGCGCCAACCTATAATGCCGCGACCCCGGTCGCCGTGATCGGCCACAACACCTACCTGGAAGTTGCCGCAGAGCTGGGCGTACCGGCGCTCTTGGTCTTCGTGGCCATACTCGTGACAGCCTGGCGCCGGGCCCGGCGGACAGCTCAGTGGTACGAGGAAGTCGGGGATCGCGCCACCGCGCGCCTGGCCCGGGCCGTGGAGGTGGGCATCGCCTCCTTTGCACTCGGAGCAATGTTCCTTTCGGCCGAATACGTCAGGCAGTTATGGCTGCTGGTATGGTTCAGCCTCGCGTTGGCCCGCCTTGCGGAAGAAGGGCAACAATCCGATGGGGAATCGTCCGAGGAAGCGTCAGCCGAGGAGGCAGGCTATGTCGTCGTTCGCGGCTAACCTCATCGAGAGCCTGGTGGCAGAACTCGCCTGTCGCGTTCCGGCGGCCTACCCGCCTTGCCAGGGCCTGGTGCTGACTGGGAGCACCGCACGCAGGGAAGCGACCATCGCTCGCCGGCCCGAAAGGCTCGTCTGGCTCAGCGACGTAGAACTGCTGGTCGTGGTCTCGGACCGCACCAATCTGAAAGGAGCTGGCCGAACGCTGGATTCCATCGCAACTGAGATTGCCAGCGATCTGCGCTCGCGAGGCATGTTACTGGAATTGGAGCTGACGCCCGCCCCCGAACGTTACTTCCGGCGCGTCCGTCCCCAGCTTTTCGGTTACGAGCTGAAAGCTTGCGGCCGCCAGATCTTCGGCGTGCGCGACTACCTGAGGGAAATCCCCGCCTTCCACTGGCAAACCATCCCGGCCGAGGAGTCCTTCCGGCTGGTCTCCAACCGAATCATGGAGTGGATCGAATACCGGCTGGTAGCGCCCCGGCTCGACCTGGCTCGCCAGTTTTACGTTCTCGCCAAGACGTATCTCGACCTGCTTACGGCGTTGACTCTACTCACTGAAAGCTATGCTCCCACCTACCGCGCGCGGTTCGAGAATCACCAGAGGGCGATCGCCACCGCGCGGGATGCCGGCTGCTCGCTGCCCGCATCGTTCGAGCGCAGCCTGGAGATCGCCTTCGATTTCAAGTTCGATCCCGAATCGCGGTTCCGCTATCTGTGGGATGGCGACGGCCGCGA
>JBMFPL010000347.1:0-4303 GCA_049969115.1 Bryobacteraceae bacterium
GGCTCTCGCGAAGCTGAGGCCCACTACTGGATCGGCGCAGCTCACGCGGTGCTGGGCGATCGAGCCAAGGCGCGCGCGCACTGGGAGAAAGCGGCGGCCGGCGGCGCTGCGCGGACGGGGGCGCCGTCAGCGACGGCGAGCGCGCAAAGCTTCTACCGGGCCATGGCCCTGGAAAAGCTCGGCAGGGGGCAGGAAGCCGAAGCCATTTACCGGGAGCTCGTGCACGAAGGCAGCCGCACCCTCGAACAAGGTTCGCGCGAGATAGACTTCTTCGCTTCTTTCGGCGAGCAGCAATCGCAACGCAGCCGGATCGCAGCCGCGCATTACTTGAAAGGCCTGGGCCACCTGGGCCTGGGCGAGACGCAAAGGGCGCGCGAGGAGTTACGGCAGGCGTTGCGCTTCATGCCCGATCATCTGGGCGCGCGAGCGGAGCTGGCGCAACTGACCCGGTGAATCGAGGCGGCCGTGGCATCCCCCGCGAGCGAAGCCAGTTACAGCGGCAGAGCCGGGACCTGCTCGATCACGCGGATGCCGAATCCTTCCAGGCCCGCGATGCGGCGGGGATGGTTGGTCAGCAGGCGGATGGTGTGCAGCCCCAAGTCGGACAGAATCTGCGCGCCGATTCCCACCTCGTATTGCAGACGCCGCTGGCCATCGGCCGTGGTGTACCAGGCGAAGTCTCGCGAGTGCGTCTCCAGGCGTCCTACCTCTCCCTCGCGCGCTTCGATGCGAATGCCGGGGCCGGTCTGATGCAGGTACACGAACACGCCGCAGCCTTCGCGCGCGATGCGCTCCAGCGAAGCGCGGATGATGCGGTGACAGTCGCAGGCGGTGGAGGCGAAAACGTCGCCGTAGAGGCAGCGCGAGTGCATGCGCACGAGCACGCCCTCCTTGCCTTCCACCGCGCCCCGCACCAGCGCCACATGAGTTTCCGGATCGATCGCGGTGGCGTAAACGATGGTGCGGAACTCACCGAACTCGGTGGGCAGCACTCCCTCCGCCACCCGCCGGATGAAACGCTCGTGCTGCAGACGGTAGCGAATGAGATCGGCCACGGAGACAAGCTTCAGGTTGTGGCGCGCGCAGAACTCCTCCAGTTGAGGCAGGCGGGCCATGGTGCCGTCCGGGTTCATGATCTCGCAGATCACGCCGGCAGGCGTCAGGCCGGCCAGGCGGGCCAGATCCACGGCAGCCTCGGTCTGCCCGGCCCGCACCAGCACGCCGCCCGGGCGAGCGCGCAGAGGAAAGACGTGGCCCGGCCGTGCCAGATCCTGCGGACGCGTAGCCGGGTCAATGGCCACCCGGATCGTGCGGGCCCGATCATGCGCGGAAATCCCCGTGGTCACACCCTCCCGTGCGTCTATGCTCTCGCAGAACGCGGTCCCGAAGCGCGAGGTGTTTTGCGGGGCGATCAAGGAGAGCTCCAGTTCGTCGCAGCGTTCCGGGGTCAGCGCCAGACAGATCAGGCCGCGGCCGTGCGTGGCCATGAAGTTGATGATTTCGGGGGTGACCTTTTCGGCCGCGCAGGTCAGGTCGCCCTCGTTTTCCCGATCCTCGTCATCCACCACCACCAGCATGCGCCCGGCGCGCAATTCCTCGAGGGCCTCGGGAATCGAAGCGAACGGCATGTTGAACTCTTATTGTAACGCCGCAGCGCTCCGGCTCTTTGCTATCATCGCCTGTCATGAAGGGATCGCTGACCCGCCGCGCGTTTCTCGCCGCTGGGGCCGGAGCCATTTGCGCACCCGCTGCTCGCGCTGCCTCCCGCCCGCCCAATCTCGTCATCATCCTCTGCGATGACCTGGGCTACGGCGATCTGGGCTGCTACGGCTCCCGGATCCGGACGCCCAACCTCGACCGGATGGCCGCCGAAGGCATGCGGTTCATGCAGCACCTCTCCGCCAACCCGGTCTGCTCGCCGTCGCGCGCCTCCCTGCTCACCGGGCGTTATCCCACGCGGGTCGGCGTGCCGCGCGTGCTCAATCCCAAAGACGCCACCGGCTTGCCCAAGGACGAACTTACCCTGGCCGAAATCCTGAAGCCGCTCGGTTACAAAACGATGTGTGTGGGCAAATGGCATCTGGGGCACTTACCCGAGTTTCTGCCCACAAGCCGCGGCTTCGACGAGTATTTCGGCATACCGTATAGCAACGACATGAAACCCACGCCGCTGCTGCATAACACCGAGACTATGGAGGAACCGGCCCGGCAAGATACTCTCACCCAGCGCTACACCGAGCACGCGCTGCGCTTCCTGCGCCAGGCCAAGGACTCGCCCTTCTTTCTCTATTTCGCCCACACATTCCCGCACATCCCGCTGCATGCCTCGCAGCGGTTCCGCGGGCGTTCGCCGCTGGGGCTCTACGGGGACGTGGTCGAGGAGATCGACTGGAGCGTGGGCGAGGTGCTGGGTGCGCTCAGGCAACTCGGCGTCGAAGACCGGACCCTGGTGCTGTTTTCCAGCGATAACGGCCCCTGGTACCAGGGCAGCCCCGGCCGGTTGCGCGGGCGCAAGGGAAGCACCTGGGAAGGCGGCGTGAGGGTTCCATTCCTGGCCCGCTGGCCCGGTCGGATTCCCGCGGGCCGGATCTCCCAAGCTCTTACCTCCATGATGGACATCGTTCCCACTTTCCTGCGCCTGTCGGGCGCCGCACCGCCTCCTAAGCCGCTGGACGGGATTGACATCTGGCCCATCCTGAGCGGCCGGCGGCAGGAGATCGAGCGTGAAGTCTTGCTTTACTTCGACAACATCCACCTGCAATGCGCGCGCTGGGGGCGATGGAAACTGCACGTGGCGCGCTACAACACCTTCGCTTACAACCCGGCGCCTCCGGGCGGGCGGCACAACTTTCCCGTGGATCCCCCGGAACTGTACGACCTGCTCAACGATCCCGACGAGAGCTACGACGTGGCGCCGGAGAACCCGAACATCGTGACGGAAATGCGCAGCCGCATCGAGCGCTTGATGGCAGGCTTCCCCGAGCCTGTCAGGCAAGCCTACGAGGAAACGAAGCGCCGCGGCGGCTCGCCCTATACTCCCGGCGCGCTGCCGCGTCCCAAGGCTTGAAGGAGGTGGTCGAATGCTTTTCTTGGTCTTTTCCTTGCTGTGGCAAGCGGTGGAACCTGGCTTTACTGCCTTGTTCGACGGCAAGTCGCTGAAAGGCTGGAAACTGGTTGGCGGCCACGGGCCCGGCTACGTGGTCGAAAACGGAATCCTGGTCTGCCCGGCCGAGGGCGGGGGCAATCTTTTCACCGAGCAGGAGTACTCCAACTTCATCCTTCGCTTCGAGTTCCGCATGGAGCCGGGTGGCAACAATGGCGTTGGAATCCGCGCGCCGCTGCAAGGCGACGCCGCCTACCAGGGCATGGAAATCCAGATTCTCGACGATCAACACCCGCGTTACAAGGGGCGCCTGAAGCCCGAGCAATACCACGGATCCATTTACGATGTGATCCCGGCGCGCAGCGGCTTCCTCAAGCCCGCGGGCGAGTGGAACGAGGAGGAAATTCTGGCGGACGGCCGCCACATACGGGTGACGCTGAACGGCGTCATCATCCTGGACGCGAACCTCGACATCCTGCGTGAACCCGAAGTGCTCAAGCGGCATCCCGGACTGCTGCGTACCTCAGGACACATCGGGTTCCTGGGTCACGGCACGCGCGTGGAATTCCGGAACATCCGGATCAAGCAGCTGCCCTGAGCGCGGCTTTACTGCTTTATTCCCGCCAGATCCAGCAGGAAAGCGTACTCGAAGGCGATCTCGCGATAGCGCTCGTAGCGACCCGAGGCCCCACCGTGCCCGGCGTTCATGCGTGTCTTGAGCAGCACCAGGTTGTCGCCCGTCTTCATGGCGCGCAACTTGGCCACCCACTTCGCGGGCTCCCAGTACTGGACCTGCGAATCGTGAAACGCAGTGGTTACCAGCAGGTTCGGATAAGCCTTCCGCCCGACCTGATCGTACGGCGAGTAGGAAAGCATGTAATCGTAATACTTCTTGTCATTCGGGTTGCCCCACTCGTCGTACTCGTTGGTGGTCAGCGGGATGCTTTCGTCCAGCATGGTAGTGACCACATCCACGAATGGCACCCCTGCGATGACCCCGCGAAACAGATCCGGGCGCATGTTGATCACCGCCCCCATCAGTAACCCGCCGGCGCTGGCGCCCTGCGCGAAGACGCGCTTGGGATCCGCGTATTTCTCTCGGATAAGGTGCTCGGCGCAGGCGATGAAGTCGGTGAACGTGTTCTTCTTTTTCAGTAACTTCCCGTCCTCGTACCACTGGCGGCCCAGTTCCTGGCCGCC
>JBMFPL010000348.1:0-4299 GCA_049969115.1 Bryobacteraceae bacterium
CATCCTGACACTCCTTATCGCAAATCAGTGTCCAAGGAAATCGTGGGGCGGGGGACTCAGTGGGTCGAGCATCTCATCAGCCACGAGGTGATCGGGCCGGTGAGCCTCGATGTGCGGGACATGGACGGCGACGGGGATCTGGACGTCATGGCCGGCGAGCACAACTACAAGGATCCGGGGGCCGCCCGTCTACTCCTGTTCGAAAACGTGGACGGCCGCGGCCTCAAATGGAAAATGCACGTGATCTCGCGCGGGGATGAACATCACGATGGCGCACGTGCGGTGGACATCGACGGCGACGGCGATCTGGACATCGTTTCCATCGGCTCGAGCCACCCTCGCGTCTTGCTCTACGAGAACCGCCCCATCGTACGCTAAGGCGCCTGACGCCCCGCGCCGCCGGACCAGGATCAGCGCACCCTGCGAGGTTTCCCTAATTTCACCGTGGGCGGCCGCAAGATTTGCTCCACCGCCCGGCGGACCTCAGCGAAGCGCGTGGATTCCACGAATCCCATACTGAACCGCGCCGGGACTCGCGGCAGCCGCTGCCAGCCTTCCTGCTTGGGGCCGCGACCGAAACCGAACACCGTCATGCCGCCTTCACCGAGGTGCCAGAACTCGTCTATGTTGCTGTCCTTTTCGTGGAGCGCCAGGAAAAGCACGCGCCCGAGCTTCGAATCCCCGAAGTACACCCACTCCGGATCGGGCAAATCACCGTGCCAGGCGTTTTGCACCCCCTGGTAAGGCGCCATCTCGAAACGACGCCCGCTGGAATCTACCCAGTAATCGGACAGGTCGAATTCCCCGCCCGGCGTTTCCTCGTACAGAATCCAGTACGGCTCGGGGCCCTCGCGAAGCACCGTCATGGTCGCATGCCACGGGTAAATATCCCAGAGCACCGCCCAGCGCTCGTCTTTGGTTTCCGAGTAAATGCGCACGCGCAAAGGGCCGGCGTCGAGAATCCGGCTGGGCTTGTTGCCCTCACCCGGGCCCGGATGAAAGCCCGCGGGCGCGATATTCGGGATGCCACGGTAAAGCCCCTTGGGACCGCCTTGCGGCCGGTAACTGATCCAGTCATTGCCTTCCCCATCGAACATGCTCGCGAAGCCGGAACCGTGGACGTGATAGTAATAAGTCGCCCGGGGGGTGACAATGCGAAAAGTTTCGTCGCCCTGGTAAGTGCCGGCCTGCTCCCAGCGAACCAGCAACTGTCGAACCGGCGGGCCGCTGGACGCAGGTGCGCCGCCGAAGAACAGGCGCAGGCGCCGCTTCGTGCCCGCTGCCAGCCTTCCCCGCAGCAGGAAGCACAAAGTCCCCCGGCCCGCCGGCGCCCCGGCCACCGTCTGCGGATCGAATTGGAACGGCAACTCGCTGCCGCCGCCCGGCCCTTCTTCGATCAGCCGCAGCGACGCAGGCGAGAACTCCCTCCGGGTGCTCGCCTGGCGCATCCACTCCCCGAAGTCAAGCTCGATCTCTACCACCTGATCGGACCTTACCTGGCGCCCCGCTGCTACTTCGATCGAGCTCACGAAGAAATCCGCCTGCGCTGCAACGGCCGCCGCCACGAGAAAACCACTCGAAACCGCCCACAGACCACGCCTGCGGATACTCATCCGACCTACCCCCTTTGTTCTCACTCCAGGCTGGGAATCACCAGCGCAGGTCCCGGTTCGAGTATCTCGATGCCATGACCATCGGTGTCCGACAAGAGCACGATCTGGTTGGATCCCTGCCGCAAAAAAGCCGGACTGACCGGAAGCCGGGTGTAAATGACGTCGTGATGGCTGGCGCCCGCCACCTCCATGGGGTGCCCGTTGAGGGTGAAATACTCCGCCACCGTGCCCCTTCCGCCGTCCCAGACCGCGGTGTGTAACTCAGCCTGTTCGATGCGCCCCGGATTTATTTCGACCGCGATCGTGGCCACGCGCCTGCGCCCGGCGCGCGACCAGAAGGGCGCTGGACGGTCTCTGGCAGCCAGCACTCGCCCCACCGCTTTGCGCTGTGCGAAAGTGGCCAGACCGCCCGTGGCCGGCGTCTCGTAAACCAAGTGGAGAAGATCCTTGAAAAACACGAGGGCGCGCACCGCCATGTCGCGCTGAGCCGGCAGCATCGAAGTATCCCACTCCAATCCGGTATGGTGGTTCCTTGGCGGTCCCGAGATGCCCCGCGGGCCGCCGGTTCTTCGTGAAGCCGTGCCAGTCACGCCTGAGGGTGTTGCCGTTCTCGGCGTCGCCTTCGTAAAAGCCCAAATAATCCACCCCCGCAATCCGAGCCGCCTCCTGCGCGTTCGCTCGCAGGCTGATCTCGATGATTTCGGTTCCCTCCCGCGGCCGGGCCGCAACAGTGGGGTTGAAGTCGTCCAAGCCGGTCCTCGTGAGGTCGGGATGCGTGCGCGGCAACCATACCCGCAGGCAAGCGTTGTCCGCGATAAAGTGTCCCCAGAAGGAAGACCGCTGATCGCAGGCAAATTGCAAGGCGTTGTCACCCGGTGTCAGGTCAGTCAGTTTCAACCGCAAGGTAGGATACTGGTGAGTGCAGTGACCCGCAGCCGTACTCACTTCAGGAATCTCGTAAGTGGTGCGCCCGTTCACACTCACCCGCTTATTGGTAGTGCCCGGGTGGCCTCCCCACAGCTCCAGATATAACTCTGCGCCGTCCAGCCGGAGCAAGTCCTCCTGCACCAGGACTTGCAGCATCCCGCTGGAGCGCACCTCCTTGCGGCGGGCGAACCGGGGGTCGAGCATCACTTGGGGAGCATTCACGCGAAAGCGTGGATCGGGCATGGGGTTGCCGTGCTCGATGCCTGACTCGAAACACCAACAGCACACGAATCTGCCCTGTGCAAATTCGCCGGGAGCATCTTCGTAGCGCTGCGCCGGGACTGCCGCCGCCAGACACAGCAAAGCATGTACCGCCCTCATCGTTCGCATAGAGCGCGTGCTCTCGACTCGCCCTCCGTGGTAATCGAAACGCCTCCGCTTGCCGAGCAAATTACCGTTAAATTGGGCCCGCGGCCTGCAACAGTCTGCGTGCCGAGCAATGGCCTCCCCCGCTGACGCTCACGCTCCAGCCGCACCAGGCCGAGACGGCTTCCCTGGCGACACCATGGCCGTGCATGACCGATCTGGGGACGCCTTGGTAGTAGCTGCCCGCGCTCCCTGACACCGCTCTGCCTCCCTGACATCGGGCAGAGCCGCTCACACTCCTTCGGAGGTGGAGCTGTAAATGGCCCGCGTGATCGGGTCCGCTGTCGCGCACGGCGGCTCCCGCCAGCTCCAGCCGCTTGCGGCGCAGCGCTTGTGGAACCTCGCTGGGGGCAGCCCAGCGGCTCCAAGGCGGCGCCGCGGGCCTTCCTACCACTCCAGAAATAGACTCCCGGCCTGAGATCCCAGAGGTAGCGGTTGCCCGAGCGCGGGATGGTGACGAAATGCCAGCGGCCGGGGCTGAGGCGGATTTTCTTGATAAGGCGGATGGCCTTTTGGCGTTTCACGGTCAGCCCTTGGTGTCGGTTTTTTAGGGGAGCATCGACACCAAAAGCTCAGCGAATCCGCAAGCCCTTGGAAAGCAGAAGGGGAAGCCTTCGCTGGCGGTGAGGGTGGGATTCGAACCCACGGTACCCAAAACGGGTACAGCGGTTTTCGAGACCGCCCGATTCAGCCACTCTCGCACCTCACCGTTTCTAAACTATCGCACTGCCGGGGACCGGCGCAATAGCGCATCCCGGCAACGGCTGGGTCACACGCAACCCTGTGGCGCCCCGGCCCTCAGCGCCCCTCCTCGCTGCCCTGCTCCGCTCGGCTCTCGACAGGCTTGCGGTAAGCCTCCAGAGTGTCGTCCAGGGTGATTTCACCGACCAGGCGCCGGCGCTGTAGGCGGTCCGTCACTGGCAAGACGGGCAGGCCACGCTGCATCAGCCGCTCTGGCAGGTCGCTGAAAAATGGCCTTGTTGAGGCGAAAAGCGTCCTGTTTTTTCCATTTCCGCCGCGGTTGATGGCCTGGAAAGGCGTCAGCCGCCCTCCGCATTCGGCCTCTGACGGCCGTTTGAAGGCCGCCAGAGGGCTGCTCCCGCCCTTTTCAGGCAGTCGCCACCATCAGGTTCCTCATCCTCACCAGATTGTAGGCCGCCGCTGCCAGCGTGAACAGCCATCCCACTTTCTCCCGCCCTCGCAACTTCACCTTCCTCAGCCCCGCCACCACCTTCGCCCACCCAAAGAATTCCTCCACCAGCTTCCGCCTCTTTTGGCTCATCCAGTAGCCCTCATGCCGCCTCCTCCGCCCATCCACCGCGCTGCGCCGCCC
>JBMFPL010000349.1:0-4280 GCA_049969115.1 Bryobacteraceae bacterium
GTGGAATCGGCCGTGCTGATGACGGTAGGCCCTCAGGGCGACATAACTATTCCGGCGGTCGATGGGCAGTGATATCCTCGGGCCGAGGGGTTGGAAGCGCGGTCCCAGGGCAGCCGTTGGCTGGCGGAGTTGCGCCGGTGGTGGGCCATGGTCCGTGGGGGCGAAAGACGGGCTGCGCGGGCGGGGGATGGAAACGGGCTCGGGCGCACGCGGAGTCGGCGCCGCTATCGCGGGGGGCTGCCAGCGTACCTGAGGCCGGATCCTGCGCTCCTGATCCCGAATCCACGACCGCCGCCCCGGGTTCTTGGGGCACACGGTAAGGCAGGGGGGACGCTTCGCGCGGGTGGATCCCGGGAGGTCCGACGGTTCGGCGGGGGCGCTCGGATTCAGACTTCGAGCACCACAGGCATGATCAGGGGCCGGCGTGCGGTCTCTTTGGCGATGAAACGTCTCAGGTCGGTCCTGATTTTTTCCTTGATGATGCCCGAGTCGGTGCGTTCCTCCGGCGTCGCCGTTTCCAGCGTGCGGATCACGACCTGGCGCGCCCGTTCGAAGATCTCCGATCCCTCTTCGGTGAGAGCGAAGCCGCGGCTGACGATCTCCGGCGTACCTTCGAGCTTACCGGTGCGCTTGTCGATGGCGATGACGGGCAGCACGATACCTTCCTCGGCCAAGTGACGCCGGTCGCGGATGACCACGTCTTCCACCACTTCGTCCACTGCACCCGAATCGATGCAGACGCGGCCCACCGGCACGCGCTCTCCCTTGCGGGCGCCCCAGCGGTCCACTTCCAGGGTCTCGCCCGCCTCCAGCACGAAGACCTGTTCGAGCCCGGAGTCGCGCAAGTGGGAGGCCAGCGAGGCGTGCTTGGCGAGCTGGCGATACTCGCCGTGAATGGGCACGAAGTAACGGGGCCGCACCAGGTTCAGCAGGAGGCGAAGTTCCTCCGCGCTGGCGTGACCGGAAACGTGCACCGGCGGGCTCATCTGGCCGTAGATCACGTCGGCGCCCTGGCGCGCCAGGTGATTTATCATGCGGTAAATGGCTTTTTCGTTGCCCGGGATGATACGGGAGCTGAGCACGACCGTATCGCCCGGCTGGACGACCAGGTGCCGGTGATCGTTGACCGCCACGCGCGCCAGCGCGGACACAGGCTCGCCCTGGCTGCCAGAAATCGCCACCGCCACGCGCTGCCTGGGCAACTGCATGATCTCCTGCGGGCGCAGCAGCAAACCGTCGGGCAGACGCAGCAAGCCCAGCGAGTGGGCGATTTCGGTCCCCGTGACCATGCTGCGTCCCAGGAAGGCGAGCTTGCGGCCCGATTCTTGTGCCAGGTCCACGATCTGCTGGATACGGTGGATCGAAGAGCTGAAGCAGGAAACGATCACCCTGCCTTCGGCGCGGTGGAAGATGTCCTCCAGGCGCGGCCGCGTGGCCCGTTCGCTTTCGGTGTAGCCGGGCCGGTCCGCGTTGGTGGAGTCCGACAGCAGCAGCAGCACGCCCCGCCTGCCGTACTCGGCCAGGGTGTGCAGGTCGAAAAGGCGGTTATCGGGCGGCGTGGGATCCACCTTGAAGTCGCCGCTGTGGACCACAATGCCCAGCGGTGTGGTGATGGCCAGGGCGGTGGCCTGCACGATCGAGTGCGTCACGTGAATGAACTCGATGCTGAAGGGACCGATCCGCAGCGTCTGGCCCGGCGCCACCTCGTGCATGATCACCGGCGAGGCCAGCTCGTGTTCCTCAACGCGCCGCTTGACCAAAGCGAGCGTGAAGGCCGTGCCATAGACGGGCAGGTCCATCTGGGCCAGCAGGAAGGGCACTGCGCCGATATGGTCCTCGTGACCGTGGGTGAGGATGAGCGCCCGTACATGCTCGCGGTTTTCGGTCAGGTAGGTGAAGTCCGGGGTGACGAGGTCAATGCCGGGGAGCTCGTCTTCGGGAAACATCATGCCCGCGTCAATCACGACGATGTCGTCGCCATAGCGCAGGGCGAGACAATTCATCCCGAATTCGCCCAGGCCGCCCAGCGGGATGACCTGCAACTTCGCGTCACTCATGCTTTTCTCAAATGTAACCCGGGCAGGGGAAACTTTCCATCCGGCCACCTGCTGCGGGCTTCAGGAGGGTAAGACTGGGAAGGTGACCTCGTCGGCAGGCGCTTGCTGCGCGAAAAGCCTGCGCTCGAGAAGGTCTCTCAAGGTGATGTTGCGCAGGACGTCGTCCACCGCGTCTTGCACCCGCCGCCACAGCCACTGCACGAGGCAGTCGCGCTGGTGAGAACAGAAGTTGCGCAGGCCGGGATGTTGCCGGCAGAAATCGGGTTCCCAGAGCCGGCCCCCCAGTGCCTCCAGCGCTTCGGCCACCGTGATCTTCTCCAGCGGGCGCGGCAGCACGTAGCCACCCGCCTGACCACGCACGCTCCGCACCAGCCCGGCGCGCCGGAGCAGCCGCATGAGCTTGGCTACGTATTCGCGCGACAGCCCCTCGGCCTGTGCGATGTCTCTGATGGTGAGCATCTCACCCGGGCGTCTTCCCAATTGCAGCAGGCAGCGGAGCCCGTACTCTTCCTGCGCGCTGATCTTCATGACCGCTAAAAAAAGCCTAGGCGCATGCGCGCTTCCTGGGTCATGCGTTCGGGCGTCCACGGCGGATCCCAGACCAGGTCCACCGTCACTTCCTTGACGCCCGGCAACTCCCGGAGCCGCTGCTCGACCTGGCGCGGCAGCATCGCCGCCACCGGGCAGGCCGGCGCGGTAAGGGTCATGGCCACGCGCACGGCGCCCTGCTCATCCACGTCGATCTGGTAAACCAGACCCAGATCGTAAATGCTGACGGGTATTTCGGGGTCGTATATCGTCTTCAGCGTTGCGATAACTTGATCCTTGAGATCTGCACCCATGACTTACTCCGTGCTCACAGACTTGCTTTCCCCTGACAACGCCGCTTTCAGCGTGTGCCAGGGCAGCGTCGCGCATTTGACACGCACCGGATAGGCGGCGACGCCCGCCAGCGCCGCCAGCTTGCCCATGTCCATATGCCCCGCGGCAGGCTTGCCGGTCACCATCGCGTGAAAGGCGTCGAACAGCCGGTCTACTTCCTCGATGGGCTTGCCCTTGATAGCTTCCGTCATCAGCGAGGCAGAAGCCATGGAGATGGCGCAGCCCGAGCCCTGGAATGCGGCCTCGGCGATGCGGCGGTCTTCGAGCCTCACGTAAACGGTGACCCGGTCGCCACACAGAGGGTTGTGCCCTTCCGATCGGTGCGTTGCGTCCTCGAGCACCCGGAAGTTGCGCGGCCTGCGGCCGTGGTCCATGATGAGTTGGTGGTAAAGGTCCTCGAGGGCCACGTTCAGCCGAACAGCTCGCGCGCCCGCCTTACCGCCCGCGCCAGCGCGTGCACTTCCTCCAGGGTATTGTACAAAGCGAAGGAGGCACGCGTGGTGGCGGGCAAGCCGAGGCGCTCCATCAGCGGCTGGGCGCAGTGGTGGCTGGCGCGCACCGCCACCCCCTCGTGATCCAGGACCGTGGCCACATCGTGCGGGTGCACGCCTTCCAGCACGAAGGACAACACCGCGGCCTTCTCGCCGGCCTCGCCCACGATGCGAACGCCTTCGATCTGCTTCAGCGCCGCGGTGGCCGCGCGCAGCAACGCCTGCTCGTGCTCCCCAATCGCTGCCAGACCGAGGCCGCTCACGTATTGGATGGCCGCCGCCAGCCCGATCGCTCCCGCGATGTGCGGGGTCCCCGCCTCGAAACGGTATGGCGGGTCGTTGTACAGCGTTTTTTCGAAGGAGACCGAGCGTATCATGTCGCCGCCCCCCTGCCAGGAGGGCATCGCCTCCAGCAGTTCGGCACGCCCGTACAGCACGCCGATCCCGGTCGGGCCGTAGAGCTTGTGACCGGAAAACGCGTAGAAATCGCAGCCGAGCGCGCGCACGTTCACTGGCAGGTGGGGCACGGCCTGCGCGCCATCCACCAGCACGATCGCGCCCCAGGCGTGCGCCAGCCGGCAGATCTGCTGGACCGGGTTGACCGTGCCCAGCGCGTTGGAAACATGGGCCACTGCGACCAAGCGCGTCCGCGGTCCCAGCAGCCGCTCCAGCTGCTCCATCACGATCTCGCCGCGATCGGTGATGGGGGCAACGCGCAGGCGCGCTCCGGTTTGTTCAGCGACCATTTGCCAGGGCACGATGTTGGAGTGGTGCTCCAGGGTCGTGATCAGGATCTCGTCGCCCTGGCGCAGGCGGCTGCGCGCGAAGCTTTGCGCCACCAGGTTGATGG
>JBMFPL010000350.1:0-1492 GCA_049969115.1 Bryobacteraceae bacterium
CCATTGCTCCTCGCGCTCCAGCCCGTCGAGAACGATCAGCAACCGGCGCCCCGCACAAAGACGGCGCCGGCGCGTCGGCCACGAGGCCTCCCGGAGCTTTCGCCATCGGGGCTGCCCTGGCGCGAGCGGGTCTTCCTCGACAAGAACTTCGAGGTCAGGCACTTCCGCGCGCAGAAACTCCGCCGGCTCGCGGGCCGCCGTCGCGTCTGGTTCGGCGTGCACCAGGAAGAGGCTGCGCATGATCGCTGCCACCGTCGCGCAGGGCGGCGCGCTTGCGCGGCCCCGGCGCGATTCCCGATAATCAAAGCTTCAGCCGGCTCGAAGCCACAGCCGAGGCACGCCATGCAAACCCAGTTTCCCGAACTGACCATCGAACCGCGCTTCGTACCGCCCCTGGATCCGGGCTTTTTGCCTGCCTCCTTGTTCAACCGCGCGTATCGCGAGCTCGCCCGCCGCTTGGGCGCAGTCCCGCTGGCGCTGGCTTTGGAGCGTGCGGACGGCTCGATTTCCCGCTATGACACCATCGTCGCTGCCCCGGGCACGGTGAGCCAGGAGCTGACCAACTTTTACGTCGAGCGCATCGTGAAGTTCTTGCTCTGGCAGCGCGGCGGCTACAAGATCTGGGTCGGCGGGCCGGAGGCCGTGGGTCGCTTCATCGCCTCGACCTACGCTCCCGGCGGCGCTCGCCAGTTCGACGCGGAGTTCATGGGCGGCGTCTACGAGCGCCCCTTCGAGGTGGTCGTCACGGCGCCCGATGCCGTGCCCCAGACGCGGGAAACCAGCATTGCGCTCGGACGCCACTTGGACGGTTGCCGCGTCGGCTTCGATCTGGGAGCGAGCGATCGCAAGGCCAGCGCTGTCATAGACGGCCAGGTGGTCTACAGCGAAGAGGTCCCTTGGGATCCCCGTCACGCCTCGGACCCCGACTACCACTACCAGGGCATCATGGCGTCCATACGCAGCGCCGCCAGTCACCTGCCGCGACTGGACGCCGTCGGCGGGAGCGCGGCAGGCATTTACATCAACAACCGCCCGCGCGTGGCCTCGCTGTTTCGCGCCGTGCCGCCTGATAAATTCGCCGAGAAAATCGCTCCCATGTTCCAGCGGATCGCCGAGGAATTGGGGGTTCCGGTGGAAGTGGTCAACGACGGCGAAGTCACTGCGCTGGCCGGATCCATGTCGCTCGGAGACAACCCGGTGCTCGGCATCTCCATGGGATCCAGCCAGGCAGGAGGCTACGTCAACGCCCAGGGCAACATCACAGGGTGGTTGAACGAGCTGGCCTTCGTGCCCATAGATTACCGCCCTAACGCGCCCGTGGACGAATGGTCCGGTGACAGGGGCTGCGGCGTGCAGTATTTCTCGCAGGTAGGCGCCATCCGCGTGGCCGAGGCGGGAGGCATGAGTTTCGATCCCGGCTTGGGGTTGCCCGAAAAGCTCGTGGTGCTGCAAGAGAGGATGCGCGCCGGCGATCCCCTGGCGACCCAGGTCT
>JBMFPL010000350.1:1502-4279 GCA_049969115.1 Bryobacteraceae bacterium
GGCGTCTTCCTCGGCTACGCGCTCGGCCATTACGCGGATTTCTATGAGCTCAGGCACGTGCTGGTGCTGGGCCGCGTGACCACCGGGCCGGGAGGAGAGCTTATGCTCGAGCAGGCGCGCGAGGTGCTGCGCGGCGAGTTCCCGGAGCTGGCCGGGCGGATTCACCTCGCCCTGCCCGATGAAACCAACCGGAGGGTGGGCCAGGCCATCGCTGCCGCCAGCCTGCCCGCGTTGCGGAAAGGAGCCGGAAAATGAAGTTCACCCGTTCCGACGCTGAAATCTGGTCCCCGGATGGCGAGCCGGCCGAGCGCGCGCTGGCTCGAACCACCCATATGGGCGTTTCCGCCCATCCCGACGACACCGAAATCATGGCCATGGAAGGGATCCTGGCCGGCTTCGGCAACAAGGACCGCTGGTTCACGGCGGTCATCGTGACCAACGGGGCGGGTAGCCCGCGCGACGGCATCTACGCCGCTTTCACCGACGAGCAAATGCAGGTGGTCCGCCGCCTGGAACAAAAGAAGGCGGCCATGATCGGCGAGTATTCGGCCGCCGTCTTCCTCAACCACACCAGCGCGGCGGTCAAGGATGCCCGCAACCCGGATCCGGTCGAGGATCTCAAGGCGATCTTCTCCACTGCCCGCCCCGAGATCGTCTACACGCACAACCTCGCCGACAAGCACGACACGCACGTGGCCGTGGCCTTGCGCGCCATCGCCGCCCTGCGCGCCCTGCCGCGCGAGATGCGCCCGCGCAAGCTTTACGGCGCCGAAGTCTGGCGCGACTTGGACTGGCTGGTGGACCAGGACAAGGTGGTCTTCTGCCTGGACGCCCACGACAACATCTCGACCGCGCTGGTGAGCGTCTTCGATTCTCAGGTGGCGGGAGGCAAACGTTACGATCTGGCTACCATGGGTCGCCGGCGCGCCCACGCCACATACCTGGAAAGCCACGCCGTGGACGTCGCCCAACTGGTCAGCTTTGCCATGGACTTAACCCCGCTGATCGAGGACGACGCCCTCGATCCCCACGACTACGTGCAGGGCTTCATCCGACGCTTCGCCGAGGATGTCAGCGCGCGTTTGAGGAAGCTGAGCTGACCCGCTTGCGCCGGAACTCCTCGATCACCCGTTCAACGTAGCGCACGGTCTCGGAATAGGGCGGCACGCCGCCGTAGCGGTCAACAGCGCCGGGGCCGGCGTTGTAAGCGGCAAGCGCCAGCCGGAGCTGGTGCGGATGATCCATGTACTTGAGCAGGAGCTCGCGCAGGTAACGCGCGCCCGCCTCGGCGTTCTGCTGCGGATCGTCGGGATCGGCTGCGAGCTGGCGCGCCGTTTGGGGCATCAGTTGCATGAGGCCGCGGGCCCCTTTGGCGGATACGGCGTCGGGGCGGTAGCCCGATTCCACGCGCGCCACGCTTGCCACCAGCGCGGCGAAGTCTTCCCCGCCGTAACGCGAGGCCGTTTGCCGAATCAGCTCCTCGGGCGGGGGCGCAGGCGCAGGCCCGGCCGCACTCGAAGAGGCCGGCGTCTGCGGGCCTTCTGCGGCCTGCTCGAAGCCCGCGACCAGAGTAGCGGGAATCTCGATGAACCCGCCGCCGCGATAGAGGCGGACCATATCGCCGGCGGATTCGTGCCGCTCCGCGTAAACCCAGGAGCCGCTGGCCAGAAGCGCGAATTCTCCCGCGGCTGCGGACGAGGCCAACCAGAAGGCGAGTCCCAGGACCCTCACGTCGTAATGACGCACCATGCAAGCCACGCGTGCAAGCCGCGGCATCGCCCTCCTCCGTCCGCCCGCTCGTAGTAGTCTGTTGGCACAGGAGTCCGGAAGCCTATGAGCGAAGCAAATGGCGCGATCCTCATCAGCCGCCGCGCGCTCTTGGGCGGCGCGTTCAGCGCTGCCGCGGATGCCAGCATCGCGGACGATCCCTCCTCGGTCCACGTGGAGGCCGGGGTTGACCGGATCGTCGTGCTGCCCGGCAAGACCTACCTGAGAGGCTGGGTGGGGACCGGGCGCGCGCCCTCCACCACCCGCCCGCGCAATGCCGCGCGCATCCGGCCGGAGGAGGCGCCGAAGCCTGTCGATCTCCTCCGTGTGCACTGGCGCAAGCTCTCGGGCCCCGGCGAGGTGCACTTCGACGAGGCCGGCGCGCTGGTCACGGCCGCTTCCTTCAGCCGCGCGGGCGACTACGTTTTGGAGCTGGAGGCCGAGTGGAAGGGCGGCAGGGGAGCTGCGACCGTCAATGTGAAGGTCGAGCCGCCTCCCCCGTCCCCCGCGCTCCAGCCCGTGGAGCTGAAACATTTCCGCCTGACCAGCCCGTTCTGGTTGCCGCGCTTGCGCAACCTCGTCGTGAACTGGATCCCGCACTGCATCCGCCAGATCGAGCGCTCGGACATCCAGATCGGCGCGGGCGGCATTGACAACTTCATCGAAGCGGGCAAGAAGCTGCGCGGCGAGCCCCACGGCTACCACAAGGGCTACGTCTTCTCGAACGCGTGGGTGTTCCAGACCATGGAGGCCATGAGTCTCGCCCTGACCTATGACCCCGCCGGCGATCCTGCCATTGAGCAGGCCCAGCGGCTCATGCGCGAGACGCCCCAGCGATGGATCCCGATCGTCCTTGCGGCACAGGAGCCCGACGGCTATCTCCAGACCGCTTTCACCCTGCCCAGGCGCGGGCGCGACGGCAAGATCATCGAATCGGACAAGTTTCGCCATTGGGATCCTGCCCACCGCCGCGATCACGAAGGCTACGTAGCCGGCTATTTCCTGGACGC
>JBMFPL010000351.1:0-4236 GCA_049969115.1 Bryobacteraceae bacterium
GGCACGGGGGCGCAGCCGCAGGCCGACATCACCGGAACCTATCTGGGCGCCGCCGCGCAGGCCCAGGCCGGAGGGGTGCGCGGGCCGCGCGTGGTGCCCAACCCGTTCGACAACACCCTGCTCATCCAGGCCACGCCGCAGGAGTACGAGCAGATCCTCAAGCTGCTACGTGAGCTGGACGTGCCGCCGCGCCAGGTTCTGGTGGAGGCCAAGATCTACGAGGTCTCGCTCACCGGCAGTTTCGCCAGCGGCGTGATGGCGTACTTGCAAAACAGGCGCGGCAGCGACGTGGGCAAGGCCAGCCTGAACTCGCGCACCTTCCAGGCCGCCGCCTCGGGCAGCGGCACGCAGATGACGGCCGGCCTGCTGGTGGGCCGCAGCCGCGAGCTGCTGGCCTTTTTGACCGCGCAGGAAGCCACCGGCCGGGCGCGCGTGATTTCGGCGCCCAGCGTGATCGCCACCGACAGCATCCCCGCTTCCATCAACGTGGGCACCGAGGTGCCGACTTTGGCGGCGCAGGCGGTGAGCCCCATCCAGTCCGGCGGTTCCTCGCTGTTCACCAATTCGATCGTCAACCGCCAGAGCGGCGTGACGCTGAACGTGCTGGCGCGCGTGAATCCCACGGGGATCGTAACACTGGTGATCAACCAGGAAGTGAGCGCGCCCCAGCCGCCACCGGCCACGGCCGCCATCCAGTCGCCTTCTTTCTCCAAGCGCAGCGTGCAGACGCAGGTGACGGTCAACGATGGCGACACCATCGCCATCGGCGGCATCATCCAGGAATCCAACACGCTGAGCTCACAGGGCGTGCCCGTACTGCACCGGCTGCCGATGGTCGGGGGCCTGTTCGGTAACCGCAGCACCAGCAAGGAACGCACCGAACTGATCGTGTTCATGACGCCGCACGTGATCTACGACACTACCGAGATCGTCGAAGCCAGCGAAGAGCTCAAGATGCGGCTCAAAGGGCTGCGCAAGCTGGTCAAGGAGTGAGCGCGGGCGCGCAGCCCGCCACGCAACTTGGTGTGCCAGGCGGGGTTCTTGTAAGATGGTTCGTCCCCGATGACAAGCCGGCTGTTTTTGTGCTCGCTCACGCTGGCGCTCGCAGGCCAGGCCCAGAGCATTGACGTAGGGACGGGCGCGCCCAACGAAGCCATCCGCCAGCGCTTCATCCAGGCTTTCTTCCGCAACAAGTTCTATACGCTGGTAGCCATGCCACCGCTGACGCCGGTGCAGCCCTTCGGGGGCACTGGACTCATTCAGATCTTCCGCAGCGCGACCAGCTCGACCGACAGGCTGGCCATCGTCAAGCCGAATACCTCGACCGCTTATCCGGTTTCGCCCAGCGGCGAAGAAGCGCCGCCCATAGACACCTTCCAGGTGCTGGCGCCCATGTATGGCTACTACACCAGCGAGCAACTGGGGCCCGGGGTGGTCGGCTTCCCGACCATGGACACCAGCATTGGCCCGGCGAACGCGTTGGGCGCCTGCCAATACCAGATCTTCGACAAGAACTATGTCCTGTTCGTGTATCCCGCCACGAGCGGCAGCAGCCAGCAGAATTTCCTGTTGCGGGATCCCTTCTACACGAACTGGACCGCCCTGGGCGGCATCGCTGTTTTGGGGCCGGCCATCAGCAACGAAGCCACGGTGACTTCCTCAACCGGCACGAGCGGCGCCTTCCAGGCCTTTGCCAACGGCGCGCTGGTTCGCATCACCTCGGGGCTTTACAACGGGCGGACCTTTGTGGTGAAGCAGCCCGTGTGGGAGCTCTACTCCTCTTACAGTTCTTACGCGGGCCTGTTGGGGTTCCCCATCTCCGATGAGCTGGCGCTGGCCGATGGCCGCCAGCGGCAAAATTTCGAGGGCGGCAGCATCGAGTACGCTCCGGGCTCCGAGCCGGTGTTGCGCTTGCCGGTGGCTTACGTATCGGTGCAGCCCGCGGTCAGCACCGTGCGGCTGAACGCGGGGGACACGCTGACCCTGCGCGCCACCGCATACGCAGCCAACGGCGCTGAACTCTCGGACCGGCAACTGAACTGGACCACTTCCAACGGGCGCGTGGTGAGCCTGGAAGTCTCCGGCTCAAGTGTGACGCTGAAAGCAGTGGGCCGCGGCGTGGCGGTGGTGCAGGCGGTCTCGGAAGGCAAGACGAGCGTGGCCATCACGGTGATCGTCACCGCTCCCTGTTGCCGGGTCGGTGAGGGGGCGCCCACGGCGGCCATCCAGCAGGCCTTCGAGGATGCCGTCACCCGCAACCGGCTCTCCCTGCGGCTGCCCACGCCGAACGCGGTGCGGCGCGCCGGCAACGGGTACGTGCAGGAGTTCACCGATACTTCGGGCGCCCGAGTGGTCATCGCCAAACCGGACCGCATTCCGGCCGCGTTCGCTCTGACCGGGGCCATCCTGGCGCGCTGGGAAGAGCTAGGCGGCCCTACCGGCGCCTTGGGTTACCCGATCTCGGACGCAACTCCGGGCGGGCGGCAGTTGTTCGAAAACGATGCGGCGCTGGCCGGGCTCCCGGTTCGCATCGTAGCGGGCGCGATTCTAGCGAAGTGGGCGGCGCTTGGCTACGAGACGGGGCCGGCCGGCCCGCCTGTCTCCGAGGCCACCGAGTTTCTGACCTTCACCGGCGCAGCGGGCTTCGCGCAGGCTTTCCGCGACGGCGCCATCTACGCCGCGCGCACTGGCCTGCGCGCCGGTCAGGCATTCCTGGTGCGCGGCCTTCTGCTCGTCAAATACCTCTCGCTGGATGGCCCCGCAGGCGCGCTGGGGATGCCCACCGGCGATGAGTTCCAAATCGAGGATCGCAGGCGGCAGGCCTTCGAAGGCGGCGAGCTCGACTATGGACCTGGAGACCAGGAACCGCGCCTGACCTTGAAGCCCCGCCAGCCTATGGTCTCGGCTACGCCGCCCGTTGTCACACCGGGCAACCGGGTGCGTCTGGCGGTGAGCGGCTTCGCAGCGGGTACCACCGTGCGCGTTTCCGTCACGGGCTATCCCGATTTTGAGGTCACGACACGGACCGGCGCATACGCTTGGGAGCAGTACATCCGCCCGGGTACTCCCAGCGGCCGCGTGGTCATCCGAGCTTCCGGCGGATGGGAAAGCGCCGAGGGCGCCTATCAAGTGAAGGCCATCGCCGAACAGCGAGCGCAACTGCTCAAAGCGGGAGGCGATGCGCAAACCGGACTGCCGGGCGCTTTGCTGCCGCAGCCTCTGCGCGTTCTGGTTCGTGACGAGGCGGGCAACCCGGCCGCCGGCGTGACCGTCCGGTTCGCCGCGTCGCCGGGCGCCAGCCTGACAGCGGCGAGTGCCGTGACGGGCTCCAACGGCATCGCGGAAACCCGCCTGCGGCTGCCCGAGCAGGAAGGCGTGGCCCTGGCGACCGCTTCGGCGCTGGGCCAGGTGGTGACGTTCAGCGCACGCGTCGCGGCTGGAGGAGTGGGCAACTTCCCGCGGTTCACGCAAAGCGGCTCTACCCCGCTGGGGCCGGGCCCCGCCACCGTTGGCGAAAAGGGAGCGCTGCTGGCGGCCGTCGCTTCCATCATCCGTTACTACCAGAACCTCGGCGTGTTGCCCTCGGGCAACGGGCTGGCTGACCCGCCCTTGCTCAACCAGTTCCTCACCGGCTTCTGCGCCATAGATGCCGAGGGCGGCAAGGTCTGCGACGGGTTCCTCACCAGCGCGGCCGATCCCATGGTGAACCTGTGGCGGCTGGCGGAGTTCGTGAACGGCAACCTTCAAGTGGTCCCGGAAAAAACGGACCTCACCTCCATCCGCGACCGCCTCGCCGCCGGCGAGCCCGTGTTGGTGGCACTGGCGCTCGAATCGGGCGGCGTGTCGCTGGGAGTGCACTTCATCGTGGCGACAGGCGTGCGCGGGGACGCCCGTATCCTGGTTCATGACCCCAACCCTGCGCTGGCGCGCACCGTGCTGGAAGATTACCTCGCGGGATTCTCCGTGGGAGGCCTCGATGCGACCGCCCGAATCGCGGCCGCGCTGCGGCTGGTCCCGGGTTCAGCGCCGGCCACAGGGTTCCTGGTGCTCAGCCCGCAAGCCTCGGTGGAACTAGCTTCGGCGACGGGAGCGTGCGGGGAAACCGTGGAATGGCCGGCGGCAATAGTTGGCGGCCAACTGCAACAAAATCAGGCGGGAATGTTCCGAGCGCGCTACTGCCAGGGCGACCAGCCCGACTACCAGCTCGACGTGCGTGCCGGCGAGGGCTGGCGCGTC
>JBMFPL010000352.1:0-4236 GCA_049969115.1 Bryobacteraceae bacterium
CTGGTGCTGGGCTGGGTGTTTGTTCCCTATTATGCGCGCAGCCGCGTCTTCACCATGCCAGAGTTTCTGGAGCGCCGCTATAGCCCCTCGGCGAGGACCTTCCTGTCGCTGATCTCCCTGGTGAGCTACGTGCTCACCAAGGTGGCCGTCACAGTGTACGCGGGCGGTGTCGTGTTCAAGACCGTCCTGGGGATTGACCAGTGGATGGGCATTGACTTTTTCTGGATCAGCGCGGTCGGGCTGGTGATTCTGACCGGCTTGTTCACCGTGCTGGGCGGGATGCGCGCCGTGCTGTACACTTCCGTTCTCCAGGCGCCGGTGCTGATCCTCGGCTCCGCCGTGATCCTGGTGGCCGGGCTGATCGCCGTGGGCGGTTGGGGCGAGGTCGAGCGGGCGGTGGGGCCCAACCTGAAGCTGATCCGCCCGGCCAGCGATCCACGCTTCCCCTGGACCGGCGTGCTGCTGGGCTCGGCGATCATCGGCTTCTGGTATTGGTGCACGGACCAGTACATCGTGCAGCGCACGCTGTCGGCGCGCGATCAGAAGCAGGCCCGCCGCGGCACCATCTTCGCCGGCTACATGAAGCTGCTGCCGGTCTTCATCTTCCTGGTGCCGGGCATGATCGCCTTCACGATGCAGCAGAAAGGCCTCATCCGGATCAACAGCGCCGACCAGGCGTTTCCCATGCTGGTGGCCACCTTGCTGCCTACGGGCCTGAAGGGCGTGGTGGTGGGCGGTCTGGTCGCCGCGCTCATGAGTTCGCTGGCCTCGTTGTTCAACTCCTCGGCTACCCTGTTCACGGTGGATTTCTACAAGCGCTTCCGGCCGCAATCGAGCGAGCGGCACCTGGTGCTGGTGGGCCGCATCGCGACCGCCACCGTGGTGGGCCTGGGCCTCGTGTGGATCCCGCTGATGAAGTCCGTGGCCGCGGTCCTGTACGAGTACTTGCAAACGGTGCAGTCGCTGATCGGCCCGGGCATCGCGGCGGTCTTCCTGGTTGGCGTGCTTTCGCGCCGCGTGGGTGGGGTGGCCGGAACCGCAGGGCTGGTCAGTGGCTTCACTCTTGGCATGTTCCGGCTGGTGCTGGACGTGTTCCGTGACCGGCTGCCGCCCGGCAGCCTGCTTTACCGCATCGAAGCCATCAACTGGCTGCACTACTGCATTCTGCTGTTCCTGCTGACCGCTGCGGTTGTCTGGGTAGTGGGGAGACTGGGGCCGCCGCCCGATCCGGAACGCATCCGTGGCCTCACTTTCGGCTCGGCCACGCCCGAGCAGAAGGCGGAGACCCGCGCCAGTTGGAATCACTGGGACGTCATCCACACCGCGATCATCCTGGCCGTGATCGTCGCTTTCTACGCCTACTTCTGGTAGCGCGCGCCAGCGGGCGCCGGCCCGGGGGCGGTCACCCGCCACGGTCGCTTACGATGGAGGTATGGAGCCGCGTCTGCCCTCGGTGGTGATCGTGGGCAGGCCCAACGTAGGCAAATCCACGCTGTTCAACGCGATCACCGGTCGCCGGCGCGCCATTGTCACCGACGAACCGGGCATCACGCGCGACCGCATTCACGGGGAGGCGACTTACCGCGGCCGGCGGTTCGAAGTAGTGGACACCGGTGGCATCGTGCCCCAAGAGTCGGCCGAGATCCCCAGCCAGATCCTCAAGCAGGCGCGGGTAGCGCTGGAACGCGCCTCCCACATCATTTTTGTTATCGACGGACGGGCCGAGATCACCGCCGCCGACCTGGAGCTGGCGCGGCTGCTGCGGCAGCTCGGCAAGCCGGTCTCGCTGGCGGTGAACAAGATTGACGTGCCCTCGCGCGAGATTCTCGTCCACGATTTCCACTCGTTGGGCATCGCTGACGTGTTCGCGGTCTCGGCCGAGCATCACCTCGGGCTGGACGAGCTGCTCGAGCATGTGACTTCCGGCTTCCCCGTCAGCGAGGAGGAACCGCCGGCGGAAGCGATCCGGGTGGCCATCATCGGACGCCCCAACGTCGGCAAGTCTACGCTGCTGAACGCGCTGGTGGGCGAGGAGCGGGCCATCGTCTCCCCCATCCCGGGCACCACGCGCGACGCGGTGGATGAGGCCGTCGAGCACGAAGGCCGGCGTTACGTGTTCGTGGATACGGCCGGCATCCGGCGTAAGGGCAAGACGCGGTTGGTGGCCGAGAAGCTCAGTGTGGTGATGGCGCGGCGCCACATCCGGTTGTGCGACGTGGCGCTGCTGGTGCTGGATGCGGGCGAAGGCGTGGTGGGGTTGGACGCCACCATCGGCGGCTACGCGCACGAGGAAGGGCGCGCCATCATCTGCTGCGTGAACAAGTGGGATCTGAGGACGGCCCGCGAGCGTGATGCTTTCGAGCGTCACGTCCGCGAGGAGCTGAAGTTTCTCGACTACGCGCCGGTGACCTTCGTCTCGGCCCTCACTGGCAGCGGCGTGGCCTCTCTGTTCGGGCTGGTCCGCGAGGTCTACCGGGCGGCCTCGCGGCGGATTCCCACCGGTGAGCTCAACCGCCTGCTGGCGGATCTCAAGGTCCAGGTGGAGCCGCGCATCCTTTACATGACGCAAACCGGTGTGCGCCCGCCGACCTTCCTGCTGTTCACCGACCGGCCCGAGCCGCTGCACTTCTCGCGCGAGCGCTACCTGATCAATCAGATCCGGGAGCGTTTCGGATTTCAGGGCACGCCGATCGTGCTCAAGACCCGCTGGAAGCGCTCGCGATCCCGTTCCTGAGATCGCCCTGCGCTTTGCCGCCCCACACGGACAGTTCGCGCGCAGGACGCTCAGCGGAGCACGTAGAACTCGATCTGCTCGAAACCGCCCGCGCGCACGCGGTCTTCCAGCGTGCTGTAGCGCAGCAAGCCTGCCTGCTCACGCAGCCTGCGCGCGGACCCGGGACTGAGGATGAGGCGGTAACAGTCCGCGCGGTCCTTGTATGAGTATTCGCGGTACTCCAGCCCGGCGCGCGCGGCCTCTTCCATCAGCACGTCCCAGAAGCTGCGCTGGCGCAGCCAGCGTCGCTGCGCACCGGCACGCCGCGAGATCTCAATGCGGCAGAAGGGTCCGCTCAGGACCGCGCGCACGCAGCGTTCCGCCGCGAACGGGCGCTGGGGTTCGGGATCGGGGAAGCTCGCCAGCAGCGCCGCCAGCTCCTCGGGGTCGGGGCGGAAGCCGTCCCAGCGGAAGCGCGTGGCGCCGCTCACCAGCGCACCGCGGAGCAGAAGCTCCGCGATTCGCTCCGGGTCCTTGCCTACCGCGGCCAGCGCCAGCTCGATTAGGTCGCGCAGCGCCATCTCCTGCACCACCACCGGCGTCATCGCCAGGTAGGCGGCTTCTTCCGAACTCAGCTTCACGCGCAGCGCGGCAGGCAAGCCCACGGCTATGATCGTAGCGCAGATGACGCCTTTGGAGGAACTGATCCGCGATCGCATCCTGAGCGAAGGCCCCATCCGCTTCCGGCGCTTCATGGAGCTGGCGCTCTACCATCCCGAGCACGGCTACTACCGGCGCGGCCGCGATCCCTTCGGGCCGCAAGGCGACTTCTTCACTGCCGAGCAGCTTCAACCGGTCTACGGCTTGTTGATGGCCCGGGCGATGCAGTCGTTCTTCCGGGAGCTCGGCGAGCCGGAAGACTTCACCATCGTGGAGCTGGGCGCGGGCCGCGGGGAAATGAAGGAAGCCTTCTCCGCCTGGCGGTACCTGCCGGTGGAGTGTGGGGCCGGTGAGCTCCCGCAGTCTTTCACCGGGGTGGTCTTCGCCAACGAGTTCTTCGACGCCTTGCCGGTGGATGTCGCTGTGCGGCGCGGCCGGGGCTGGCGCTCCATGCGAGTCGGTTGGATGGGAGATGGCTTCGTGTGGGTCGAAGCGGAGCCGGTGGACGACGAGGCGGTAAGTTTCCTGAAGCGCTTCGTAGGGAGGCAGAAGGAGGGATTCCTGGCGGAAATCCATCTGGAGGCGCTGGCCTGGCTGGAGCGGATCGCGCGTTCGCTGGAGCGCGGGTTCCTGGTGGTGGTGGACTACGGGTACACGCGGCAGGAACTGGCGTCCTACCCGCTGGGCACGCTGATGAGCTACTACCGTCACCGTGCTTCCGAGGACGTACTGACGGCGCCGGGCGAGCGCGACATCACGGCCATGGTTCCTTTCACGGCGCTCCAGCAACACGGTGCAGCCTGCGGTTTGCGCACGCTGCGTTTCAGCCGCCTGCTGAAGTTCCTGCTCGACGCGGCAAAAGA
>JBMFPL010000353.1:0-4231 GCA_049969115.1 Bryobacteraceae bacterium
TGAGGCGGGCGCTGGGGGCGGCTTCCAGGCGCTGCGCGACCTGCTCCCAGGGATGGATGGCCAGGGGTTCGCGGCTGGCCACCAGGAACATGTCATATGGGAACAGATTGGGCTCGAACTGCACGTAGGGAAAGCCGAGATCGGCCAGCAGGCGGGTGAGCGATTTGCGGCTGAACAGGAAGAGGTGGTGCGGGGCCACCATCGTGCTCAGGAACGGCGCGTTTTCCTCGATGAGCTGGGCGTGCGACTTGCCCTCGGGCAGGCAGGGCGTCTGGATCAGCAGCAGGCCGTCGTCTTCGAGAATTTCGGCGCAGCGGCGCATCGAGCCCACCGGATCGGGCATGTGCTCGATCACATCGAGCAGCCCGATGACGTCGAACGAGTGGGCATCCAAAGCCTGTTCTTCGATGGGACCCAGCAGGGTGGGCACGTCGAAGGCGCGCCGCGCGAACTCGGCCACGGGCTTACTTCCAGGCCGATCGCGTCGAAGCCGGCCCAGCGCAGCAGAGCGACAAAGCCGCCGTGAGCGCTTCCCAACTCGAGCGCTTTCCCCGGAGGCAGCCGGTAGCGCAGCAGGGTGCGAAGCCAGTAAAGGCAACGCTCGGGAAGGTCAGCCCGAGCCCGCTCGGGCAGGCTGGGGAAGCCGAATTCGTCGATCAGAAATTTCTCGTAGTATTCGCGACCGTAAAATCCGGCTTCATCGTGCGGGGACAGCAGCCAGGAAGGATCGGGCATCCGGGCGATGACTAGTGTCTCGCAGGCCGGGCAGCGAAGATAGTCGGGCGAATACTCGAGCAGCTCGGTGTTGCCGCACCAGCAACGAGTGGTCTCCCGGCCCGGGTAGTCCACCATTGGGCCCTCACCAGTTCAGGTCGTTTTCGTAACCCGTAGCCACCAGCAGGCCCCCGTAGCGGGCTTTGAAGGCGCGCTTGATGCGCTCGGTGAAGTGATTGCGCCAGTCGCCGGCCACCCCTTTGCGCTGATGCGCGGTGACGTCCTCGGCGCCGCGCCGGCGCCCGCCGGTTTGCGCCTCGAAGCGATTGGCAAGGATGACCTGTTCGAGTCGCTGCGGAACTAGATCCAGCCCGCAATGCTCGATAAGCACCTGGCTGAGTAGCTCCACATCACGCTCGAGCAAATCCTCGTATCTGATGAGCGGCTCACCCGCTTCGAGCCAGCTAAGTTGAATCCGGGCGCAGTCAGGCAGGAAATGGTCCATGAGGTAAATGAAGCCGTCTTCCTGTTCCAGATCCCAGAGTTTCTGCCGCAGCGCGGCGAATTCGCTCCCCAATACGGGATGACTTATCTTGAAACTGAAATAGGCGGAAACCAGGGTGTCACGGAGATCGCGAATCACCACGAACCACTTCGAGCCCTCGGGCAGCGCCAGGGCGTCGAACTCGGGTTTGGAGAGGTAGACCGTAGGGTAGACGTGACCTTTCTGGATGGCGTAATGGCGAACTTGGACTTCGCCCACCCGCGGCTCGACAATGCGGTCCGGGAAGCACTCGCGCAGGATCTGGTAGATCCACTGGGAGCCGGCTTTCCAGTGGGTGACGTGGAAGACCGTGGGAGCGGAGGGGTGTTCGACGACGGTCTGAGGTCTGCCAGTGGATGGCGCTGGGACGGCGTCCAGGGTGAGGTTCCCGGGCAGGTCCACCAGTCCGTGATGCGTGAGCCATCCGAAAGGCCCGGCTACGACTTCGAACTCGGCAGCTTCGGTGAGGCGGCAGTGATCGGCGACGAAGCGGACGAATTCGGCGTAGCCGATGTCACCGGCCAGGTACTGCCGGCAGGCGTTGGAATCCGCGCTCGCCAGGCCCACGTTGACGCGGTAGCGCCCGGGTGCCAGCAGAAGCTGGAACGTCTGGTGGAACCGCAGGCGTGTGCCGCGCGGCACGGGCGCCAGGTTCTCAGGCCGGTACTGGTAGGTCGCTTTGCCGTGCACGACCACGCCGTCGATAGTGACGATCTCGGCGCCGCCGGCCGGCGCGCCGAGATCCTCAAGTACATCGAATTCGTAGAATAAGTGCGCGGTTTCACCTCGGATGAAACGACGGGCGGATTGGCCCTGTTCGTTGCAGATGGCCAGCCTCACGCACCGCACGCGGCCGTCGGTAAACTGGCGCCTGCGCGAAACGTCGAGCAGGCACTCCTCGGCCGGCCAGGAAAGCTGGGTCGTCAGCATGGTCTCTGTCATGATACGGGGTCGTGCGCTGCTGCCTCCATCTCAAACCGAAGCCGGGACGAGCCTGTCGGCGACGCCGAGCGCCCGGCAATCGTGCTCCAGCATTTCGCGCACGAGCTGCTCGAAGCGGGTCCTGGGCCTCCAGCCCAGAACCTCGCGGGCCTTGCGTGCGTCGCCCTGGAGCACGTTGATCTCCGCGGGACGGTAGAGCCGGGGATCGCTGACCACGTAGTCCCGGTAGTCCAGCCCGGCGTAGCCGAAGGCCAGCTCGCAGAACTCGCGCACGCTGTGGGTTTCGCCGGTGGCCACGACGTAGTCGCCGGGCTCGGGCTGCTGGAGCATCAGCCACATGGCCTCGACGTACTCGCGCGCATGGCCCCAGTCGCGACGCGCGTCGAGGTTGCCCAGGCGCAGCTCGCGCGCCTTCCCCGCCAAGATGCGCGCCACGCCCGAGGTGATCTTGCGGGTCACGAACTCGAAGCCGCGGCGCGGCGATTCGTGGTTGAACAGGATGCCGCTGCTGGCGTGCATGCCGTAAGCTTCGCGGTAATTCCTGGTCAGGTGAAAACCGGCCACTTTGCTGATGCCGTAAGGCGAGCGCGGCATGAACGGCGTATTCTCGTTCTGCGGCGCTTCAGGCGCGTTGCCGAACATTTCGCTCGAGCCGGCGAAATAGAACCGGCAATGGGGCGCGAGATTCTTGAGCGCGGCCAGCAAGTAATGGGTGCCGTTGATGTTGATCTGGAGCGTGGAAAATTCGTCGTCGAACGAGTAACTGACGAAGCTTTGGGCGGCGAGATGGTAACACTCGTGGGGCGCAACCCCTTCCACCACCTGGTGCAGGCTGGCGTAACTTTCCAGGGAGGCTGCGTGGAGTTTCACCCGGTTGAGGATGTGCAGGATGCGCGAGAGCCGGTTCTCGGGATCCTCCAGCGCGACCCTCCGGACGATGCCGTGAACCTCGTAACCTTTCTGGAGCAACAGCTCCGCCAGGTAAGAACCGTCCTGTCCCGTGATGCCGGTGATCAGAGCCCGCCGCGCCATCGAGCTTTCGATCTTAGCACGCGGCGGAAATCCCTTCAAGCCGACTGCGCCGCCAGCATCCTTGTCGCGCCTCGAGGCAGGGCTTGCGGGCGCTCAGCGCAGCAGCCGGAAGGTAGCGATGTAGCCTGTGATGCCAGTATCGGCTTCCCGCCACTGGCGTCCGAACTGTGTTCCGCGGAAGCTCCACAACTCGGTGGCGGAAAGCACCGCATCGGCGGTCGGAATGAAGGGAGCGTACCAGAGCCAGGATCCCTGATGGGCGTCGGCAGTGAGCTCCGCGGGACGAACCACAATGCGCGACAAGCCAGCAACCTCGATGCGCACCCGCTCACCCTCGCGAGCCAGCGTGATGGGCGCGTCCTGGACGCTCAGCAGCTCACCCAGCACGTTACCGTAATGTTCCTTGAGCATGTCCACCAGTGCCCGGCGCGCGGGCCCGGCGACGCCGTCCACGAACATCACGCTGCGGCGCGGAGTGCCTTCCAGGCTGAGGCTCTCTGGCCCAGTGATGATGGCGACCGCGCGCGCCCCCGTCAGGTCAGCGCCGCCGTAGACTCCTTCGCGCACTGCCCAGGCTAGAATGGCCTCGCGGCCCCCGGTCACCTGCTCGCCCGAGTACAGGCAGCCGCAGGTATAAACGTGGTTGGAACGAACCTCGACATACTCGCCGCTGACGGCCCGCGCGCTGCCCGGGGCGAGAGCCGGCGACAGAGCGAGAACGGGCAACAACACAAGACTGATGCGTCCCATTTGAGCAACCCTCCATTGGCTCCATCTTAACACGCATCGGACGAGGCGCTGGCGGCCCGCTCCCAGACGCGCTGGAAACGGGCGGCATCGTCTTTCATGTAGACATTGTTGAACATGACGTAGGCCGGCCCCGGCCGCTGCTGGCGCAACCGGCGCAGCAAGGCCGCCAGCCATTCCAGCTCCGCGTCGCTGTAACGGTAGTTGTAGCCGCCCTTGCCGTGCAGCCGGAAATACAGCGCCGACCCGTGG
>JBMFPL010000354.1:0-4226 GCA_049969115.1 Bryobacteraceae bacterium
CGCCGACCACTTCGTTGACGCGAACGGCCACCGCGCGCATGCCGGGCGGGATGGTAGCGGCCAGACCGGCGCCCGCGCCCTTGGGCGCAAGGCGGTTCTCTAGGATAGGTTCATCCTGGTAAATCGTGGAAACCACGCCCCGGCCCACGATGTCCTCGCGCTTGAGGACTGCGTTCGCGGGCACAGGCCCAGCCCATTCCACTTGCCTCAAATCCGGGTCACGAATGAGCGTTCCGACCGGTAGGTTGCGGGCCGCCACGAAAACCAAAGTCGTGGCAGGATTGGCCGGCTGGGACAGCCGAGTCGCTGTGAGACGGTAGACCAGGTAGCTGGACACGCCCGAGACCACCAGGGCGAAAACCAGAACCGAGAGGAAACGTTTGTTCATAGCTCCTCCACCCTGCCGGACAGATTACCGCAACCCAGCCGGAAAAGAAAGGGGGCATGTGTGGGGGCATGCCCCCGCCCGCAGTTGGCTAAAGAACTAGCTGGCCGAGGCCGAGGCGGCCGCCTCGCCGAGCCGGCTGTTCGCGACGTTCCAAATCTTAGACACGCTTCCCCCGGCGCCGATGAACAAAGCGGCCGAGGCTAGGGCCACGAACGCCAGCAGCAGGGTGTACTCGACCAGGTCCTGGCCGCGCTCGTCCTTGAGAAAATTCTTCAACAGCGTCATTGCTCGCTCTCCTCGCATGAGACTGATTTCATTCATGGCGATCCATGGATCGTGGCCACGGCCGGCGCGAGACCCCGTGGCACCGCCTGCCCCGCTCCATGGATCGCCGCGTTACGGTTTCGCGATCCCGCGATCGCGTCGGCCGCCTCGCGCGAGGCGACCTGAAACTGGCGGGCCTCCGCGCCCGTCCTCCGAAACACGATGGCGATGCCGTCGTCGTATACGACCTGCCATCGCCCGGATTCCTTCAGCAGGCTGGCCAGGGGCGATTCCACGCGCAACACCGCCACATCAGGTGCGCGCTCGTCCAAGATTCGCTTCCAATCCCAGCGGCCCCTCACCAGCCACAGAGACTCTTCGCCCAGCTTGGCGCCGTAGAAATCGCTGCGCCCGTCAATGAAGACCCGCGTCGAGGGATACAGGCGGTAGATCAGGTAGTCGCCCCACTCGTCGTCGGCAAGGACGTTGCCCGCGAAAAATGCCTTGCCCAGCGCCTCGATCGCCCCCGCCGGATAACGCTTGGGGTCGTAGCCGGCGCGGAATTTCTCGGGCGCGCCCGGCGCCCACATTGGGGCAGATACCAGCGCAAACGCCAGCGCTGAAACCCACGGCACGCGCGCCGCCCGGTCCACTAGGCTCACCTCCTGCGCGAAAGCCGACCCGGCCGCCGCCGCGCGCTTCAACCACCTCGCGACGTCGGCCTGCTGCGCCTTCTCGAGCCCTTCGCGCAGGACCGCCGCGATGGCGGGCGCCGAAACAAAGGCGAAAATGGGTATATTGCGGGCGGCAAGCAGCGCCAAGTGCCCCCAGCCTGCAATCAGCAGCGCCTCGGCGTAGCGTTTCCGCCGCAGGCCGGCGAGCGCGGCAATGACGCCCAGGGCAAGCAGGATTTCGAAGTAAATGGCGGCTTTGTGGTGGAAACTCAGGGAAAGAAACTCGTTGATGTTTTCGCGGTGATACGCATCGGAAAGGTATCGCACGATGTGCACGTGCAGCTTCCAGCCGTAGGGATTCACGAAGCTGGCGAGCAGGCAGCCCGCGGCGCCTAGCAAGTAACGCCGGAGGTTGCGGAGAGAAACGCGGCGATCCGCGGTCTCCGGGTTGAAAAGCAGGGCTGCCAGCTCGCCGGCGGCATAAGTTCCGATCAGCAAGATTCCTACGAAGAAACCCCCATGGAGATTAGTCCAGAGGATGGTCAGCGGCGGCAGCCACCAGATCAGGCTTGTGCGCCCCCAAGCCATTCGCTCAAGGATCCGGTAAAAGATGAGCGTGAACAGCAGCGTAAACAGGTGCGGACGGGCCAGCCAGTGAATCGAGGAAGCGGCCAGCGCGACGAAGGTTACCGCGATGGCTACTAGCGAGTCGCCGCACCGCTCTCGCACGGCCTGGTAAAGCAGCCGGGCGCAGACCGAGAGCAGCAGCAGGCTGGCTAGCACCACCGCCGCCATCCCCCAGTGCTGGTGAAGCCAGGCGAAGACGACGTCCCACAGCCACTCCCACGCGTACCAGGGTTCGCCCGCCTTGGTGAACGAGAAAATGTCGCGGTCGGGCACGCCGCCGTTAGCCAGAATCCACTCGCCGGTGCGGATGTGCCAGCCCGTGTCCCCGTCGCCCAGCAGGTAGCGCGCGCCCTCCAGTTTGACGAACAGGAACACGATGGGCATCAGGAACGCCACATCGCCCAGCGAGGGCACCCACGCCGCCCCATTGTGGGGTCGCATCCTCATCCCGGTTACATCAGCAAATGCTGGAGTTCCTCCAGCGTTTCCACCATGCCGTTACGCGGCCTGCCCGAATCGCGAAATTTCATCTGATGGATCTGGAAAGCCACGGTCACGGGCCCACCGTCCCCGGAGGCGATCCTAACCGCCGTAGCCTGGCAATAAAGGCACTTTCGCCCGAAGGAATGGTTGGCGGGAAGCTCGACCTCCAGCTCCACCAGTTCGCCGAGTTTGGGCAGCCTGGCCGCCTCTTTCTGGCTCCAAAGGACCAGCAAACCACCTCGGCTGATATTGGCCGTCACACCTACCAGAACCCGGGCCCTGCCTCGCAAAGCGGGCAGGTGACAGGGCAGTTGCAGCTCCAGCCGGGGGTCCAGACGCCGGTCCATCACCCCGAGTATTCCCCACAGGCGGCCGGATTCAAAGATTGAAAATGGATGATACGGTTTTGTTGACCGAGGTTAGAGGGTTGGATACAGAGAAACGGTACTCTGCTGCGGGTGATTTCTAGGACCAAAGTTCCAGGGAAGTTGCCCGCACGGGTCCGCTCCTACCCTCGTCGCAGGCGAGGGGGTCGGCGAGCCCCTTCCCGCCGTCGTCCCCGCGGGCGGAAAGGACCGAAGTCCCACACGTACTGTTTAAAACGTCCTCAAAAAATTTGTTTCATTCGCCGTTCACCTGATGTATGCTATTTGCTACCGGGATTCCTGTGCGGCCCTGCCCCGTCGCGGAGGGTCGCGGGAAGCACGGTGAAACGGAAGGCAGGCGTTATGGCGCGCATAGCGTTGTTCACCGACGAACCCGTGCTGGCCACCGGCTTCACGGCCACCTTGGCTTCGGCCCCCGGGCTGGAGCTGATCTCCGTGGTCCAGGATCAGGAGCGATTTCTCGAGCTGCTCGCGCAAGAGCAACCCGATATCGCGGTCATCGACCTCGTACCCGAGCTCACCTTCAGCCGCCTCGCCCAGTTTCGCCGCGAGGCGCCGGAATGCCGCTTCGTGCTCTGGACGCGTGCGATTTCCACGGAACTGGCTTACCAAGTGATGGAACTGGGGGTGCGCGGAATCCTCAAGAAGACGCTGCCGCCGGAACTCGTCGTCAAATGCCTGATGAAGGTAGCCGAGGGCGAGCTCTGGTTCGACAAGAGCCTGACGGCCAGCTTCCTGACTGCGCGCACGGTGACTCTGACCAACCGCGAAAGCCAGCTCGTCATGCTGCTCGCCCAGGGCCTCAAGAACAAGGAAATCGCCCACGTGCTGAACATCTCCGAGGGCACGGTGAAGGTCTATCTGTCGCGCCTGTTCCAGAAAGTGGGCGTCAAGGACCGCTTCGAGCTGGCGCTATACGGCCTGAGGAACCTGCAAAACCTGCAAGCGTTGGGCGCCGCGCCGGCCGAGTTCATGCCCGCCGCGGAGCGGGAGCGCTCGCGCAGCGTGCGCTACCAGCCCCTCCGCACCTTGGTGCTGGAGAGGCCGGTCCCCGCGATGCGCAAGCCGGCCTTGCCTGAGCAGGAACCCGGCTCGCGGTTCGCATACGGAAATCAGAAAGCCTGCCCCGGTCTGGCGCGTCTATAATTAACCCGAGGATCGCGTTCGCGATGCTGGGGTGGTGGTATATCATCGCCGAGCTGGGTGTGGCCGCCCGGTCGCGCACCGTCCCCGTTCCCAATTTCTTGCGCGGCGTCACGCTGGAGCGAAACCCGCGCTGGCCCGCATTCCTCACCTCTTTCCTGCTGCACGCAGTCGTGCTTCTGTTGTTTCCAGCTCTGAGCGACTGGCTCGCGGCCATGCGACCCGAGAATTGGGTTCGCCGCTATCGCGTGCTGCCTTCGG
>JBMFPL010000355.1:0-4171 GCA_049969115.1 Bryobacteraceae bacterium
ACAGCGCTGATGTTGACCACCATGTCCAGCTCGCGCGCCCCCTCGTCGAGCGCCTGGCGCGCTTCGACCACCTTGGTCGCGGTGGCATGCCCTCCATGAGGGAAGCCCACGGTGGTGGTGGGCAATACCGTGCTGCCGGCAAGCAATTCGGTGCAGCGGCGCAGGTAGTAAGGCAGGATGCAAACCGTGGCCACGTCGTAAGCGAGGGCGATGCGGAGCCCGCGCTCCAGCTCTTGGCTACTCAGATAGGGCTGGAGCAGGGAATGGTCGATCATCTTTGCGATTTCGGGGTAAGTGTAGTCGCTCATATTCCCGCGCACGCGCGGCGCGCGCTCGTTCCTGCCCGGCGAGAGAGTTGCCGGCAGGCATGTGGCCGCGCGTTGCTATCAGAATTGTAACTTGAGACCGAACTGGATGACGCGGTTCGGCTCGCCGTTGGCGATGATGGTGGCCGAGCTGGGCAGGGCCGCGGTGACGCAGCAGGTCTGCCCGAACAGGCTGCTGGTCAGAGTGGGCGAGCCGGAAGTGGCGTTGCGTGGGTTCTCGAAGTTCGGGTGATTGAGCACGTTGAAGAACTCGCCACGGAACTGGAGGCGGATGTTTTCGCGGATCTGGAAGTTCTTGAGCACGCCCGCGTCGAGGTTCCAGAATCCGGGGCCGCGGACCATGTTGCGGCTGATGCCCACGCCATCTGGGGCTGGGATGCAGAAGGCGCTGGAGGTGCCGAGCACCTGGCGGCAGTTAGCGGCGTCGATGTCGCCCACGCGGAAGACGACCGGGCCCTTGATGTCAGGCACGAACTGAAGTTTTGCCTCGGGCAACGGGCCCTTCAGATCGGCGCGGGAGACTTTGTAGCCGTTCTGCGTGCGGATGCCGCTGTTGATGGTGAAGGGCTCGCCGCTCTCGTAAGTGTAAATCCCGGTCAGGCTCCACCCGCCCAGGATGTGGTTGGCCCAGCCCGGCAGGTTGGCGGCGAATGCGCGCCCGCGGCCCACGGGGAGCTCCCAGATGCCGTGGGCGACGATGACGTGAGTGTTGTCGAAGTCCGAGAGAGCCCGGTCGAGGCGGAAGTTGTGCACGTCGGTAGGCGTGCGGGAGTTGGTCGAGCTGAGACCGCCGCCGGAAGTCGCCGCCACGGGATCCACCGACATGTCGTCAATGGATTTGCCCAGCGTGTAAGTTGCGCCCAGCTCCAGACCGCTGGCGAAGCGGCGCCGCAGTTGCGCGAACATGCCGTGATAGATGGAGCTGCCACCCGAGTCGAAGTAAAACAGCTCGCTGTACTGCGGGTTGGGACGGAAGTAATTGGCGGGAAAGCCGCGCGAGACGATGTCGCGCTGATCAATGCGGCGGGCCACTTCACCCAGCCCGTTCTGCCGGAAGTCGGAAGTCCATCCGTTGAGCACCGACGCCGGCACCAGTTTGAGCAGCAGATCGGGCGGAGTGCCGGTGACGCCGGCGGGGCAACCGGTGCCATCCAGCCTGCAACCGGCCTTGAGATTTCGCTGCGCGATGAGGAAGGACTCGAGGAAGCCGGGCTGGTCGGTGCGCAACTGGTTCAGATCGTAAGCGCGGTACAGGCGCATGCCACGCTTGCCGATGTAACCGATCTGGCCGATCAGGCCACGGGGCAGCTCGCGCTGGATGGTGAGGGACCATTCGTGCACCGTTGGCACCTTGAGGTTCTGATCGAAGGCGCCAACGTTCGGCGCCACGCCCAGCGGTTTGGGTTGCGGTGCGAGCTGGCTGCTCGGCCGGGCTGAAGGCGCCGGCAGCCTGAAGGGCTTGAAGACTTGCAGGAGCTGGCTGAGGCGGACGTCGTTGGGCACGTCACCGCAGGGCGCCGACAAAGCGGCGCTGTCCTGTACCCGCACGGTGCATTGCAGGAAGCTGCCCGGAACTTTGCCGCCGATCGCCGTCACCTGGAAGCTGGAGATGGTGTCGAAGGCCAGCCCGTAGCCCAGGCGGAATACCGTGTTGCTGCGAGGCGACCAGGCCAGGCCCACGCGCGGCGCCAGCGCGGTCGCGTTCTTGCGCTGGAACCAGCGTTTGGCCCGCACGAAGGTGACCAGGCCCTGGGAGCCGTCAATGGGCTTGTCGGGCACATAGACCCGCTCGGCGCCGTCGGAGGGCGGAAGGTTGAGCTCCCAGCGCACGCCGTAAGTCATGGTGAGATTCCGGCGCAAGCGCCATTCGTCCTGGAAATAGAAGTTGTACTGTTTCGTCCGGGTGCCGAGAGTGAACAGGTCGGGGATGAAAACGTCGTTTTTCAGGTCCGCCTGATAGCCCTGGTTGACCTGCGCCACGATCCCCGCCAGCTCGACGATCGCCTGCTCGAGGTTGTTGCGGTCAGTCGCGTTGATCATGGCCGTGGGCGGCAAGGACCAGGCCGGGTTCTCGTTGAGCGGCGAGCGGACGGTGCGGCTGAAGATGATGGTGGGCGAGAGGTTGAAGCCGCCAGGCGCGCCGCGCTCGTCATTGTGGCGGTAAAAGCGCAAGTTCAGGCCCATGCGGAAGCTGTGCGAGCCCCGTGTGTAGCCGACGTTGTCGATCAACTGGATGGTGGTGACGGCGCGCTGGGTGTGGGGCGTGTTGCAGTAAGGCGTGTCGATCAGACCGAAGGAATCGGTGCCGAAGCATTCCTGGCCGTAGGGAGGGATGGCGTCCGGGTTGGGGTTGGCCTCGCGAAGGTTGAAGAGGAAGTTGAACCGGCTCAGGCCGGCGGTGAACTCGTTGACCAGCGTCGGGGAAATGACCCGCCGGTAACTTACAGCCAGATTGGCGCTGGTTCGGTTTACCGTGCCCATGGGCGGGAAACCGGGAAAAACAGAGGGCCGGGCGTTGAGCAGGTCTCCTTCGGTGGTATTCCACTCGGAACCCAGGTAGCGCACGAACATGTTGTTGTATTCGTCGAACTGGTGGTCAATGCGGAACATGTAGTGCGGCCCGGTGAAGCGGGAGGGCGGGTTCCAGGCGTAGCCCGCGGTGTTGAGGCCGTCGCCCACCGAATATGTGTTGGGCAGCGGGAAAGTGTCAATGAGGGCCTTCACGGCAGGGTCAATGCCGACGCGCAAGGGATCGTTGGCCGGTATGCTGTAGGAGGCCACGCAGTTGCTGGTGATATTGCCCCCGCAAAGGGGCACTTCGGGCCTCAGAGCGCCCGTTTTGGGATCCACCAAGCGCGGCGAGTTGCGCGTGATGGGCACGCCGTCCAGCACCAGCGGATTGGCCGGGTTGGGCACGAAATAGCGGAATATGCCCTGGCGCATGGTGCTCGTGTAGACGTAAGGCACGCCAAAGGATTGCGAGATGGGCAGCGCCTGCTTGATGCGGTTGCCCTGATAGCTGCCGAAGAAGAAGGTTTTGTTTTTCTTGATGGGCCCGCCAACGTCCAGGCCGAACTGGTTGAGCAGCAGGGTAGGACGCTCGATGCCGTCGGCGTTATTGAACCACTCGTTGGCATTGAGCACCGTGTTGCGGTGGAACCAGAACAGGTCGCCGTGGAATTCGTTGGTGCCGGAGCGGGTGGCGATGGCGACGTTAGCGCCGCTGTTGCGCCCGAACTCGGGCGTGGCGTTGTGGGTCACCACGCGGTACTCCTGGACGTTGTCGGGGTTCAGCCGGTGGATGTTGCTCTGCGGGTTGGGCACCGAGGACTCGTTGGCCTCGATGCCGTCAATGGTGACGTTGTGAGCGCGGTCACGCGAGCCGAACACGTGGGTGCCCGAGCCGGCGCCCATGGTGGTTCGTTGCACCAGGCCGGGCTGGAGCACGATCAGGGCGAGCGGGTTGCGGCCGTTCAGGGGCAGCTCGGTCACCCCGGTCCGCGTCACCACATCGCTGACCATGGCGTGGGTGGTCTCTAGCCGGGCGGCAGTGGCTTCCACTTGCACCACCTCGGTCATGGCCCCCACCTTGAGCGTGACGTTGACCACCAGAGGCACGCCGACGGACAGCGTATTGCCCGTGCTGGTGAAAGTCTGGAAGCCCGCCTGGCTGACCGTCACGGTGTAAACGCCGGGCGGCAGTGCGTCCAGCACGTAAGTGCCCGCCGAGCTGGTAGCGGTTTCGTAGCTGACCCCGGTGGCTTCGTTGCGGGCCACTACCTTGGCGCCAGGAATGACCGCGCCGCTAGGGTCAGTTACAGAGCCGGTAATTCGCGACGTGCCCA
>JBMFPL010000356.1:0-4156 GCA_049969115.1 Bryobacteraceae bacterium
GGAGCAAAACGTTTCCTGCCTGGATCCAGTTTCGCCGGCCGCGGTCGCCCGAGGCGCGCCAACCACTATAAGGTTGCCCCGCCAGCCTGCCGATCCATAACCGGGAGCCATGACAGGCACCCGAACGTGGTCAGGGCGGTCCCAGCGGTGGACTCTCATCGAACGGGAGGCGCGTAAACGCCGCGACGCCGTGGAGCGTCTGCGGTTTTTGCGCGCGGTGACCTGCGAAGCCGGCTTGCTGCCGGGCGTTGCAGCGAACTCCGGGGAATCCGACCCTGCGCGCTGCCTCCTTGCCGTCTCTTGCGCGCCCGCCACGCAGCGAGCCCGCCATCGCGCTGCCCTCATCCTACTGTGCTTGATGATGGCCGCGGCAGCGCCAACGGGGTCGAGTTCCGGGGCCAGGCTGGCGCCCGTGGGCAAACCCTCCGCGCCGCGCGGCGAGGCCAGCTCCCCCGCGGTGTGGCTCGTCGAGCAGAACGCCGATTTTGAGCTTTACAGCAACGGGCTGCGGGTCGAACGGGGCTGGTGCGTCCCGGGGCGGCCGCGCTCACCCCGCTGGCTGCCCAGGGTTCCCGCGGCGCGCCATGACCGCCCGCCCGATCCCGCGGGTATCGTCTTTCACGCTTCCGAGAACGATCCCCCGCCTTTCGACCCGGAATTCAACGCGCAACTGAAGAAGCAGGGCGCCTCGCTGCTGAGCTGGGTGCGGAGGCACTCGCTGTACCACTACGTGGTGGACCGCTTCGGACGGGTGTTTCGAATGCTAGAAGACTCGGACCGCGCCAATCATGCGGGCCACTCGGTGTGGGCCGACGAGCGATGGGTTTACCTGGATCTCAACGAAAGCTTCCTGGCCGTGTGTTTCGAAGCGAGTACCGAGCAATTGCAGGGCGAGGCGCTCACCCCTGCCCAGGTGCGCAGCGGGCGCTTGCTGGTGGAAATGCTGCGCACCCGCCACCGCCTCGCGCCCGGCAATTGCGTCACGCATGCCCAGGTTTCGGTGAACCCGGCCAACGGCCGCATCGGCTATCACACTGATTGGGCAGGCGGCTTCCCGTTCAGCGAGCTCGGCCTCCCGGATAATTACCGCCAGTTGTTGCCGGCCCTACTGTTTTTCGGCTTTCATGCCGATTCCAGTTATCTCAGGCGTGCGGGGCCCCAGCTTCAGGAGGCCGTGCATGCCACCGAGGAGGAACTGCTCCGGCAGGCGCGCCGCCTCGGGATGCCGGGCGCCGAGTACCGGCGCGAGCTGGCCGCCGGCTACCGGCAGGCGATGCGCACCCTGGCCGGCATGTAGGAGTCAGAGGTCATGAGTAATGACAACCGCACCAGATTGGGCCTGGACGTAGGCACCAGTCGCATCGTCCTGGCTCGCCGTTCGGCCGAAGGATACCAGTTCGATTCCCAGCTCAACGCGTTCGTCAGTTTACCCTGGTCGAAGCTGACCTGCGGCGTGCTGGAAAAGGAGAACATCCCGCACTCACGCGCTGACGGCCACATCCTGGTCTATGGCGACGCCAGCGAGCGCTTCGCCGACCTGCTGCACACGGAAACTCGCCGGCCCATGTTGGAAGGAACGCTGAACCCGGCGGAGCCCGACGGGCTGGCGGTGGTGCGCGCCATTGTCGAGCTGTTGGCAGGGCCAGGCGAAAAAGCCGGATCCAAGCTCTGCTACAGCGTGCCCGCAGCCCCGCTCGGGGCGCCGGAAGCGATCAAGTTCCACCAGGGCGCCCTGGATCAAATGCTGAGCGAGCTGGGCTACGAGGTGCGCAGCCTGGAGGAAGGGCTGGCCGTAGTCTTCGCCGAGCTGGCAGATTCCAACTACACGGGCATCGGAATCAGTTGCGGCGCCGGTCTCTCCAACGTGTGCCTGGCCTACCTGTCCGTTCCCGTGGTCAGTTTCAGTCTTCCGCGCGCAGGCGATCACGTGGACGCGGGCGCCGCGGCCGCCGCAGGCGAGGTCGCCACGCGGGTGCGCGTGCTGAAAGAGCAGTACTTCTCGCTCAACGGCCATCCGGCCGGCGATTTACCCTTCAAGCTGCGGCAGGCGCTGCGCGTCTACTACAACGACCTGATCGGCAACCTGATCGAGGCCATGCGCGAGGCTTTCGAGCAGCAGCGCGCCCTGCCCCGGCTGAACCGTCCCATCCCGCTGGTTCTCGCCGGGGGCAGCGTGTTGCCTCCGGGATTCCGCGACCGCTTCGAGCAAGCCCTGCGCTCTAGCGATTTCCCGCTGCGAGTCGCCGAGGTGCGGCTGGCCTCCGACCCGCTGCACGCCACCGCCAAAGGCGCGCTGGTGGCCGCTCTGGCCGACATGTAGATCGTCGCGCGCGTCCGGCGCGGGGCGGCCCGGATGCAGTAAGCACGCCGTCTTGTTCGCTGATCCACCCGCCCCCGACCTGAGGCGAGTCGCGCTGGAAGTCGCACGCCCGGTCGAACCGTGAGCCACGCGCCTCCGGCCCAAACCCACCGCAGCGGAGACAGAACCCGGGCCGGACCACGCCCCGCAATGGCGTCCGGGACCAGAAGCGGGATCGTGCTGCCGGGCTCCGCGCGCCATACCCGGCCGGCTCACTCGCTCCTTACCGCCGATGAGCCGGCCCGCACACGAGTGCAGCCTCTCCACGACGCCCCTGCTGAAGCTATACTGGCTTGAGCCTGTCCGGCGAGCCAACCATGAGAAGCAAACTCAATGTAGGCGTCATTGGACTGGGGCGGCTGGGACGCATCTACGCCTCTGAGCTTGCCCAGCGCGTCCCCAACGCGTGCCTGGTCGCGGTGGCCGACAAGAGCCACGTAGCAGCAAGCTCGTTCGCCGCGCAGTACGGCGTTCCTAGATGGTATCCCGGTCACGAGGAGTTGCTGGCCGATGGTGACATCGAGGCCGTCGTCGTGGTCACCCCGACCCGAACGCACAGCGAGGTGGTCATGGCGGCGGCCGCCTGCGGCAAGGCGATTTTCTGCGAAAAGCCGATCGTGCTCTCGCTCGGCGAAGCCCGGCGGATGCTCGATGCGGTCGCTTCCGCCGGGGTGTTCTTCCAAGCGGGCTTCCAGCGGCGCTTCGACGCGGGTTACCTGGCCGCCAGAGAAAAGGTAGCCGCGGGCGCCATAGGCACGCCCATGCTGTTGCGCTCCACCTCGCGCGATCCTTTCCCTCCCCCGGTCGAGTTCTGCGATCCCAGCTCGAGCGGCGGCCTGATCGTGGACATGGGCATTCACGACTTTCACGTGGCGCGCCTGTTCATGGGCGAAGTCAAGACCGTCTTGCCACGGGGGCGGCGCTGGCCTGCCCGGAGCTGGCCCGAGTCGGAGACATCGACAATGCGGTCATCAACATGACCTTCGACAGCGGCGCCCTGGGCGTGGTCGAGCTGAGCCGCAACGCGGTTTTCGGTTACGACATCCGCACCGAGATCTGGGGCACGGAAGGCTCGTTGCAAATCGGCTACTTCCGCCATACGCCGGTGCTGGTGATGACCCGGCAAGGCATCGCCCACGACGTCGCGCCGCACTTCGAGCAACGCTTCGAGAAAGCGTACCTCGCGCAGATGTGCGACTTCGTGAGCGCGGTGCTGGAAGGACGTCCGCCCTCGGTCACGGGCGCCGAAGCGGTGGCAGCGCTGCGCATCAGCCTGGCCGCGACCGCCTCCTGGCGCCAGCAGCAGCCGGTGGAAGTCCGCGAATTTGGCGATGCCTGATCCCGCGGGCGGTCGCCGGCGTAGCCTTCCGGCCGCCGTGGCGGCGCTCGCCTTCTTCGTGCTCGCAACCTCGAACTGCCCGCCTCCCCCAGGAAAGGCCGCGCGCGAAATCGTGCTGGTCACCAAGGCGCTCGACAGCGAATGGTGGCAGCGCGTCAAGGCCGGCGCGGAAGAGGCTGCGCGTGCCGATCCACGCTTCCGGTTCGCCGTGCTGACCCCGGAAAGGGAAATCAACATTCATCAGCAAGCGGCCATCCTCGAGGATCAGGTGGTCAAGAGGGTGGCGGCGGTCGCTGTTGCGCCGGCGGGCGTCCCCGAAATCATCCCGGTGCTGGACAAGGCCTGGGCAACAGGCATCCCGGTGCTCATCGTGGACACGGACATCGCTTGGCCGCCCAAGCTCACTTTCATCGGGTTGGACAACCGCCTGGGTGGCCGGCTGGCTGGCGATTTCATCG
>JBMFPL010000357.1:0-4127 GCA_049969115.1 Bryobacteraceae bacterium
TGTTCGAGGTGGCTGACCACCTTGACGCGGTGGCGCGCGGCGAGCGAGTGAATACGGCCTTGCTGAACCGGCTTGCCGCGCGGCTGGGCGACATCCAGTCCCCGCGCGCGGCGTTGAGCACGATCGAAAAGAACGCGTTCGCCTACGGCTACTGGACGGAACGGCACATCGAGGCGCAGCGGCGGCTGAACCTGCGGGGGGCGGTGGAGCGCGCGGCGGGCGATCCGGCGCGTGTGCGGGAGTTGCGCGGCCTGCTGGCGCCGCTGTTGCGGGACACACTGGTGGGCCTGAACTACATCCACTACGCGCCACCGGGCGGCCAGCTCCTGCTGAGCAACCCGCTTTTCGTACGCAGCCACGATTTCATCGGTGGGCAGGGGGCGCGGCAGACCTGGCGGCAGACGGAGGTGTTCGGGACGGGATGGCCGTCGAACGCGGGCGGCCGGCTGGAAGGCTCGCTGGCTGGCTTGCCCTACGCGCTGGCCGATGCCGAGCAGAACTTCATGGTGCCCGAACGCGAGCAGGCGCTGATCTGGGGCGACCTGGTCCCGCAGTTGGTGATCAGCTCGAAGATTCCTCGCTGGTGGTCGGTGACCCCGGCGGAAGTGCACTGGGTGGGGTTGCACCTGAGATTCGGCGAGTCGGTGGTGGCCGAGGCGGCCTTCGATGCGCGCCGGCTGGAGCAACTGGAGGCCATGCTGGCCGAGCAGGCTTCGCCCGGCCGCGCGCAGCGGATCCTCGATCTGGTTGCGCGCGGCGAAGTCAGCCGGGCGCTCGAGGAAGTGACTCCTGCGGAACTGTTCGTCCTGGCCCGCGACGTGCTCTCGCACAAGGGCGAGGAATCGGGCCCGCTGGCCGTGGAGATACGCGGCCTGCAACGCGACTATCCGGACAGGATCAGTTACGCCCGCATCGCCCGCCTGTTCGGCACACCCAAGCCCACGCTGACCAGCTCCTACCAGCCCGATCTCTTGCACCTGCGGACCTTCCCCACGCTGATGGGTTACTCCAGCCGCATTCTGGCCGAGAGCTGGGAATCGTGCACCCTGTTCTGGGCGGCGCTGGCCGACGAGGTGCATTTGCCGCCCGCCCAGTTGAACCTGGCCATCCCGGAGTGGACGCAGAAGACGGTGGAAAAGATTTTCGCCACGCACCTGGAGGACTGGCCGGCGCTGTGGCGCTCGATGCGGCTGGTCGCCGAGGACGTGCGCAGGCAGGCGCGCGGCCGTGTGCCGGGCGAGCAGCAGGCCTCGTTACAATAATCGCGTGATCGGGGGGCAACGATGTGGTTCCGTTCAGCAATCGCCTTTAGTCTGGTGGCGCCCCTTCTGGCTGCGGCCGCGATCGCTCAGGAACCCCAGCGGCCGGTTTACCGGGTCAAAGTGGACATGGTGGTGGTGACGTTCACCGTCACCGACAGTAAGGGCCGTTACGTGAGCGGGCTCAAGCCGAGCGATTTCCGGATCCTGGAAGACGGCATCGTGCAGAAGATCGCCACCTTTGCCGAGGGAAGTAAGCCCGCGGTGCAGGTATTGGAGGATGGCTCTACGCGCCCGCTGATCTCCACCGGCCCCGAGGCCGAGCGGGCCGCGGGCGGCCCGGCTGACGCTTTCGTCGGCACGAACGTGTTCATCTTGTTCGACACCAGCAACTACATGTACCGCGGCTTCGTTTACGCCTCCGACGCCATCGCGGACTTCGTGCGCGGCTTGGACCGCGCCGACTCGGTGGCCATCTACACCTTCAGTCGGAACCTTTCCCGCGCGGCGCCGCTGACCCGCGACCGGCAGGCGGCGATCGCTGGTTTGCGCAAGGCCATCGCCGGCGATGACGCGGCCCTGTACAACTCGCTGCTGCTGACCTTGCGCGACGCCGCCAGGGTTCCCGGCCGCAAGGTGGTCATCGTTTTCTCCAACGGCCCGGACAACGCGAGCATGGTGGCGCCCGATGATGTGCGGGCGGTGGCAGAGGACGAAGGCATTCCCATCTACGTGATCTCGACCAGCGAGGTCAACAAGGATCCCATCTCGAGCGCGGTCTTCCGCCGCATCACCCAGCGCACGGGCGGCCAGGCCTTCTGGGCCAAGACGTGGCAGAAGCAGGTGGAGGCGTTCGAGTCCATCCGCGAAGCCCTCGGCTACTCCTACACAATTACTTATTACCCGCAGCCCAACCCCAACGAGGGTTTCCGCAAGATCACGGTGGAAATCGTCTCCGACGTGGCCAAGAAGTACCGTGTGCGGGCGCGTCCCGGCTACCGGCCCCGCCCGGCTTTCTGAGCCGAGCGGCATTTTTCCCGCTATGCTAGACTAAGCGATTTCGAAGGGTCTGAATTTTTCCCATGTCCGTGCAGCTCCTGCTCGTGGGGCAACTCACGGGGACCGAGGATTTTCTGCTATCGCCGCCCGGCGCGGCTGAGTGCGCTGCGGGCGGGGATGGGCTGCAATACTCGCTGGCGGGGCGGTCGCACTGGGTGAGCCTGCTCACCGAGGTCCTGCCGCGAGCCCTGCTGGCCGAGCTGGGGCTGCCCAGGATTCTGCTCGGCGCCAGCGGGGGCGGCCAGTTCTTGCTCGTGCTGCCCAGCGAGGCGGGAGAGCCGGCGCGCCAGTTCCTGCGCCAGGCGGCGGATTCGGTCGCCCGCTTGAGCGGCGGCCGGCTGCGATTGCTGTGGGGCGCCACCGAGAATCTGGGCGACTGGAGCGTGGTCCGGCGCCGGATCCAGGAAGAGTTCGAGCGCCAGTGGGGCGAGGCCAGGGCGCTGGAGCGCTCCGCTTTCGAGCCTTTCGACGAGCCTGAGGTCCCTGTGGGCGACGGTTATTTCCCCGCGCTGGGGCGCGCGCTCTGGGAAGCCGAGAAAGTGGGCTGGAATCCCGAGGAGCCCGCTCGCATCGTGGCTGGCGAGGGCAAACATTGCTGGCCCTTGGCGCAGGGACGCCACCCTGAGGCAGTCGTTTTCGCGCGGCACATGGCCCCGAGCGACGACGGGCAGGCGCCCGCGGACCTGGCCACCCTGGCCCGGCGCGCCCAGGGAAAGCCGCTCTGGGGCGTGCTGCGCGGGGACGCGGATAACTTCCGCATCCGGATGCGTCGCGCGCAAACCATCGAAGAGCACGTACAGCTTTCCATTCTCTACCGGCAGTTCTTCGCTGGCGAGCTGGAAGTGCTCTGTTCGCAGCCGGAGTTCTGGCGCAAGGTCACCATCCTTTACACGGCGGCGGACGACTTTGCCGTCTACGGCTCCTGGGATGCGCTGGCGCCGCTGGCGCGCGAAATGCAGCGTCTTTTCCATCGCTTCTGCGAGGAGAATTTGAAGGAGTTCCCCGGCCCCGAGGGCAAGACCATTTCCATGGCGATCGCCCTGGCCGAAAAGCCCGAGGCCACGCTGCCCGCAGAGTACGCGGAAGCCGGGCGGTTGCTCGGGTTGGCCAAGGCGGCCGACAAGGACTGCCTTTATTTTTTGGGCCGCACGCTGGAGTGGAAGCAACTGGCGGATGCGGCCGATCTCAAAGACACCCTGGTGCGCATGGTGAGCGACACAGCCGCGTCGCGCCATGTGCTTCACGAACTGAGCCGTTTCTACCACAAGAAGGCCTCCGGAAACCGTTCCGAGGCCGAATTGCTCGAGAAACCCTGGAGATTCCAGCGTCGCCTGAACCGGGCGCTGGCTGGCGTGCGCGAGCGTGAGGTGCAGAAGCTGCGCGCGCACCTGGCCAGTGAGCTCAGCAGCCGGGGTGCAGCCCAGGTGCGCCTGCGGCCGGCCGGGCTGGTGGCGCTGGGATGGGCGCGATTGACCACCGAGGTGCAGTGATGGCGACCGAAGTTCAACAGGAAACCAAGGGGCGTTCCCAGCCAGCGCGCGGGGGGCGCGAAAGTTCCTCGCGCGAAACCGCAGGACGCGGCGCAGAAGCCCGCACGGAGCGCAAGGCCGAAGGCCCGCCCGAAATTGATCTCGACAAGCTGATCAACGACAGCCTGTACCTGGACAATCAGGCACACGCGGTCGTCAGCCGCATGCGGGATCTGGACTCGGGCACCAAGAGCCAGCTCCGCCGGCTTTACAATGCCGTGCGGCGCGCGTGCCGCGCGCCCGAGAACGAGCGGCAGCACCAGTTCGTCATGCTGCGCGC
>JBMFPL010000358.1:0-4111 GCA_049969115.1 Bryobacteraceae bacterium
CGGCGGGCGCCGCGTGGACTACGTACGCGCTCCCGAATACGAGTTTCTCGATGGGCGCGGCCAGTGGACCGAATACGGGCGCCTGGGCGCTGCCGGCAGCGTGGCCCGGCGCGATCGCCCGGGCGGCATCGTCGAGCTGGTGGACATCTACGGCAACGACCGGATTGCTTTCCAGGCGCCCGCCGGCCGCCTGCTGGCCTACGATCCTGAAGGCAAGCTGCTGGGCGCGGTCCCGGCCCGAACGCCACGGACCGGCTGGCTGGAGTTCGAACCCCTGGCGGGCGCGCGGGGCTACGTTTTCACTCCAGAGAACTGAAATCCGTCGAACTGTTCCCAGGACTTCCCCTTTTATAAAAAAGAGCGCCGCACCGGCTCAAGGGTAGCCCGATAATAGAAGTCGAGCGATTGCGAAAAAGCTACGGCGAGATTGTCGCCGTGCATGGCATCTCCTTCACAGCAGGGCCGGGCGAGATCTTCGGTCTGCTGGGCCCCAACGGCGCGGGCAAGACGACCACCATAAGCTGCGTGGCGGGCCTACTCGACCCGGATAGCGGGCGCGTGCGGATCTTGGGCCGTGACGTCCGCCAGGAAGGCCCGGCCGCACGCCGTCCACGTTGCGCTCACGGCTGCGCTAGGGGTGCTCTTCGGAGGACTGGCGCGCTCGGAGCGCCAGGTGGTGGGCCTCGGCGTGATTGCTTCGAACGTTCTCGCGGCTTTGGGCGGCTGCTGGTGGCCCATCGAGATCACGCCGCTGTGGGCGCAGAAACTGGCCCTGCTGCTGCCTACCGGGTGGGCCATGGATGCCTTGCACAGGCTAGTGAGTTTCGGCGAATCGCCTGCAGCCATCCTGCCGCAAGTGGCGCTGACCGCGGCCGCGACGCTTCTCGCTGCCTGGGCGGCCGCCCGCTCGTTGCGTTTGCAGTGACTGGATGCCGGGCTTACTCCACCGGCACCTTCGTGCCCTTGGGCTCGACGCGCGAAAGCTGGGCGATGCGTTCGTCAATGAGCGAGCGGATCGCCTTCAGGAACTCGATCTGGGAGTTGCGCAAGTGCTGCCGCGTGGGTTCGGGCAGCCGGAACATCTGCTCCACCAGGCGCTGCACTTCACAGCACAGGCAGGTGCCTCCGGCGGGCCGCCCGCCCTCGCCGGCTGTTGCCTGGTTCATGCCTGCACCTCCTCTCTCAACTCGACGGTGAGTACCCCATTGTCCAGCCTGGCGCGCGCTGGCGCCAGGGCCGCCATGGAAGTCGGCAGCCCGATGTGGCGCCGCACCGTGCCCACTTCGACTACCAGTTCGTCACCCTTCTTGAACAGCCCGATCTCGCCGCGCGTGGCGAAAGGCAAGAGCACGCGCACCTCGTAGAGGCCATCGCGCTTGTGAAAGCTGTAAGGACGCTCGCGGCGCACCACGGCGGCCGGATCCTCGTCTTCCCCGTACAAGGCGCGGGCCAGCTCGCGAAGCCTGGCGATGCCCAGCACCTCGTGCCGGAACAGTGGGACTTTCCTCACTTGGACGGGCGCGAAATACTCTTCGATCTCGCGCAGGATGGCCGCCTGCCACTCACGCCACTCCGCGAACCAGCCATCGCCCGCCGCCTCCGGCAACACGCGGTTGACGATGACCATGTCCACGGTCAGTCCGTGCAGGGAGAAATAGACAAACGCCCGCTGCGTCTCGCGCAGCACCATTCGTTCCGGGTTGGTCACCAAGCGGACGCTGGTGGTCTCGGGATCCTCCAGCAGCTCGTCCGCGCCCGCGAGCCGCTCGAACAGCGCCTGCACGTTGGCAAAGTAACGGTCGGAGGGCATTTCAAAAGGCGCCACGCGGTTGGCGATGGGCCGCACTGCCTTGAGCAGGCTGCGCTGGAAAGGAAAGATGTGCTTCATGTACCAGTCCAGCGTGGTGGGCATGCTCACGAAGCGCATGGACTCGGCAGTGGGAGCCGCGTCCAGCACCACTACATCGTAGCGGTGCTCGCGCCGGTACTGGTTGATGTACATGACTGCGGTGAGTTCCTCCATGCCAGGCAGGATGGCGAGCTCCTCGGCCTCCACGTCGCTGATACCTGTGGTACGAAGTACTGAAACGATGTAGGAAGAGATCTCCTTCCAGTGCCGCTTGATCTCCTTCTGGATGTTGACTTCCTGGATCCAGAGGCGCTCGCCCACCGGAAAAGGATCTGCGGTCTCGCCATGAAAAAGGTCGCCGCCCAGATCGAAGGAGTCGCTCAGGCTGTGGGCCGGGTCCACGCTCATGACCAGCGTCCGATGGCCCAACTCCGCCAGGCGCACCCCAGTTGCCGCGGCAAGGCTGGTCTTCCCCACGCCCCCCTTGCCACTGAACAGGAGGATCCGCATACTTTCATTCTACGGGGCCCGCTCCCACCCGTGCCGGGACGAAGGATAATGCCCGCGGTCCCAGCGCCGGCGAGGGCGCTTCCCTACCGTGCCCGGGACGAGGCGAAATCCCCGCACTCCTGCAGGCAGTACGCGGAGCACTCCCCAGCCACGACGTGGGAACCTCGGGGAAACCGGTCCTGGCCCTGCGCCGTAGTTATAAGTGAGCAGGGGCGCGTGGGCGCGGCCCCGCGGGGAGGGCTCTCTCGCGTGCCCGCTGCATGCTCGCAAACCCGATCCTTAGCCAAGGAGGTGAGTGGAGATGCGCGCCAAGTATCTGATCGCCATCTTGCTGGTATGCGCAAGCCTCTTGCTGGCCAAGACTTATACGATCACCCTCTCTGAGCCGTCCAAGGTAGCCGGTACCGAGCTCAAACCCGGTAGCTACGCCCTGAAGATCGAGGGCGACAAGGCCGTCTTCCTCGATCGGACGCGCAAGCCGGTCGCGGAAGCCACGGTCAAGATCGAGAACGCTAATCGGAAGTTCGACGCGACGGCCATCGAGTTCCGCAAGGAAAGCGGTGGCAATCGCATCCAGGCCATTTCCCTCGGCGGCAGCAAAATGAAGCTGGTCTTCGACTAGCTCCGCATTCCTTGCGGTCCGGGCGGTCGCGCGGCCTGCCCGGACCTTTTTTTGTCGCCCCGAGGCGCTGTCGGGATCGCGGCGGCGGTAGAATGAAAGCAAGCCCCCTGCTATGTTCGACGCTATCCTCGCCAAGATTTTCGGCACCAAGAATGAGCGCGAGCTGAAGCGTCTCCGCCCGCTGGTGGTGGCCATCAACGAGCTGGAGCCGGCCATGCGGCGGCTCTCCGACCAGGAGCTGGCCGCCAAGACTGCCGAGTTCAAGCAGCGGCTGGCTCAGGGGGCGACGCTGGACGAGCTGCTCGTCGAAGCCTTCGCCGTAGTGCGCGAAGTGGCGCGGCGCCTGCTCAACATGCGCCATTTCGACGTCCAGTTGATCGGCGGCATTGTCCTGCACCAGGGCAAGATCGCGGAAATGAAAACCGGGGAGGGCAAAACGCTGGTCGCCACCCTGCCCGCCTACCTGAACGCCCTGGAAGGCAAGGGCGTCCACATCGTCACAGTCAATGACTACCTGGCCAAGCGTGACGCCGAGTGGATGGGCCAGATTTACCGTTTCCTCGGCATGTCGGTGGGCGTCATCGTGCACGATCTGGACGACGACGAGCGCCGCCGAGCCTACGCCTGCGACATCACCTATGGCACCAACAACGAGTTCGGCTTCGACTACCTGCGCGACAACATGAAGTTCCGGCTGGAGGACTGCGTCCAGCGCGGCCACAACTACGCCATCGTGGACGAAGTGGACTCGATCCTGATTGACGAGGCGCGCACCCCGCTGATCATCTCCGGGCCCAGCGAGGAGTCCACCGACAAGTATTACAAGATCAATCGCATCATCCCCAAGCTGGTGCGCGGCGAGGTCATCAAGGGCAAGGAGCCCGGCGAAATCTACACCACCGGCGACTACACGGTGGACGAAAAGAACCGCACCGTGGCCCTCACCGAGGAGGGCGTGGCGAAGGTCGAAAAGCTGCTGGGCATCAACAACCTTTACGATCCCGCCAACATCGAACTCAACCACCACGTCCAGCAGGCCCTGCGCGCCCACGTGCTCTTCCATCGCGACCGCGATTACGTGGTCAAGGATGGCCAGGTGATCATCGTGGACGAGTTCACCGGCCGGCTGA
>JBMFPL010000359.1:0-4097 GCA_049969115.1 Bryobacteraceae bacterium
GTAAACCGAGAGAGTCTCAGCATAGGTCGTCAGCCCGAGCAGCGCCAGGCGCAGGCCTAGCGACTCCTCGACGGCGCACTGGGTCAGCGCAGCGCCATGGCCGGTCTGCGATCCCACCAGCACGGCGAGCGCGTTCAGCGGCGCGTAGCGCGAGACGCCCACGGTGGTCTCCAGCTCGGCAAAACCGCGTTCGGCGGCTTCGGCGGCGTCGGCGGCAAGCAGCGCGGGATTTTCCTTGCGGTTGGTGACATGGGCCTGGTTGGCAGGCGTGCGCCGGGCCCGCATCTTGGCCAGCGCCATCATCATTTCGAGCACGCTGAGCTCGGAGACCACTTGCATCAGGCGCGCGGGCGTTAAACCGCCGCAAAGGCGCACCAGTTCCGCGCGCGGCACGTTGATGTCGGCCAGCATCCGCGCCAGCGCCCGCGGCTCGATGGCCATGGCTTCGGGCGCGACTTCGCAATCAATGGCGTGACGGGCGATGAAGCGATCCAGCGCGTCGAACTCGGCTTCTTTTTTGCCGTCCAGCTCGACGATGCGACCTGCTTCGATGTGCAGGCTGGCGGGTGGATCCCAGGGACTGTGGAACAGGACCAGCCCCGCCTCGGGCCAGGGTTCGATGAAGGTATCTCGGTGGATGGGGCGCTGTGCCCGCGCCTGAGACCGTCGTGACGTCATGGCTTGCCGCCTGGCGTCCAGGGCAGAGCCTTGCCTGGACCACTGCAATGATACCGGAAACCGCGGCTGGCGCCGTGGCGCGCCCCGCCCTCGCGCGCTAGAATCGGTAACTTATGCGCGAGGCGCCCCCCGCAGCGCCCAGCCTGAGCGTGTTTTTCCCCGCCTACAACGATGCCCCGTCGCTGCCCGCGCTGCTCGAGAAAACCTTCGCCGTGCTGCCCTCGCTAACCTCGGATTACGAGGTTATCGTGGTCAACGACGGCAGCCGGGACGAGACGGCCCAGGTGCTCGCCCAGTTGCAGCAGAAGTACGGTTCGCGCCTGCGCGTGGTGACTCACGAGCGCAACATGGGCTACGGCGCTGCGCTGCGCAGCGGCTTCGCCGCCGCCACCAAGGAACTGGTCTTCTACACCGACGGCGACGGGCAGTACGATCCCGGCGAATTGCCCAGGCTCTTCGCCCTGATGGCGCCCGACGTCGGGATGGTGAACGGCTACAAGATCGAGCGCCATGACCCCTGGCACCGCATCCTCATCGGCCGCGTTTACAACGCCTTCGCGCGGTTCCTGTTCCGCATCCGGATCCGCGACATCGATTGCGACTACCGGCTGATCCGCCGGAGTCTGCTCGAGGAAATCAGGCTCACTTCGACCAGCGGCACCATCTGCGTGGAGCTGGTGCGCAAGCTCGAGCTCAGTCCTTACCGCGTGCTCGAAACCCCGGTGCATCACTATCCCCGCCTGCACGGGCGCTCCCAGTTCTTCCGCCTCCGCTCGCTGGCCAGCACGTTCCTGCAGCTCATCCGGCTCTACTACCGGCTGGTCATCCGGCCGGCGATCAACGGCGAAAACCCGAGGCTGGCATGAGAATCCCCTTCGTGGATCTGCGGCCGGCCATCGAAGAGGCGGCTCCCTTGTGGCGGGCGCACCTGGAGGAGATGTTCGCCCGCTCCCAGTTTATCCTGGGCGAGCAGGTGGCCGCCTTCGAGCGCGAGTTCGCCCAGGCGATGGGTGCGCGCTACGCGGCGGGCGTGGGGTCGGGGACCGCGGCGCTGGAGCTTTGCCTGCGCGAGGCGGGCATCACCGATCGCCGCATGGAAGTGATCACCACGCCGCTCACTGCGCCCTTCACTGCGCTGGCCATTCTCGCGGCGGGCGCGACGCCGCGCTTTGCCGACGTGGATCCGGCCACGCTGTTGCTGGATCCCGTCAGCGCGGGCGAGCGCGCCACGCGGCGCACGGCGGCGCTGATGCCCGTGCACCTGTACGGGCGGCCCTGCGATCTGGACTCGTTCCGGCGGCTGGCGCGCCGGCTCGGCGCGGTTCTGATTCAGGACGCCTGCCAGGCTCATGGCGCGCGGCATCGCGGCCGGCCACTCACGCACTACTCACCGTATGTCGCCTACAGTTTCTATCCGACCAAGAACCTCGGCGCGCTGGGCGACGCGGGAGCCGTGGTGACCGACCGCGCGCGTGTGCACGGGCGGGTTCTGCTGCTGCGTGACGGGGGGCGCGCGGGCGGTCACGTAAGCCGCCTTCCGGGGATCAACTCGCGGCTGGACGAAATGCAAGCCTGCTACCTGCGCGCCTTGCTGGCTCACTTGCCGGAGTGGAACCGGAGGCGCGAGCGCCTGGCCGCGCTCTACGACGAGGCCCTGCGCGATTGCCCGGGCATCACACTGCTAGACCGCGCGGACTCGGTCCACCACCTCTACGTGATCCGCGTACGGGGTAGGGAAAAGCTGCGCCGCCATCTTGCCTCGCATGGCATCGCCACCGCGATTCACTATCCCGTGCCTCTTCACTTGCAGCCCGCCTTCCGCGACTGCGGGGCGGGGCGGGGCGATTTGCCCGTAGCCGAGCGCGCCTGCCGTGAGATCCTGTCGCTGCCGCTCTATCCCCATCTGCCCGAGTCCGCGGTGCAGGAAATAGCGGGTCGCATCCGCGATTTCTATCGCAGCGGTTGTTAGAATGGTAGTGGGCGCCATGCTCTCCGTAGTCATCCCGGTGCACAACGAGGAAGCATCCCTGCTGCCGCTTTATGACCGGCTCACGGCGACCCTGGAAAAGCTCGGGCGTCCCTACGAGATCATCTTCGTGGACGATGCCTCCACGGACCGCAGCTTCGAGTTGCTCGCGCACCTGGCTGATTCCGACGACCATCTGAAGGTCATCCGCCTGCGCCGCAACTTCGGCCAGACGGCCGCGCTTTCGGCAGGATTTCACGAGGCGCGCGGGGACGTCATCATCTCGCTCGACGCGGACCTGCAACACGCCCCCGAGGACATCCCTGCCTTGCTGGCCAAGATTGACGAGGGCTACGACATCGCCAGCGGCTGGCGCAAGAACCGCGTGGACAATCCGCTCACGCGCAAGTTGCCCTCGCGCGTGGCCAACTGGATCATGGCAAAAATCTCGGGCGTTGAGTTGCACGATTTCGGCACTACCTTCAAGGCTTACCGCGCCGAAATTCTCAGGGATATCAACCTTTACGGCGAGTTACACCGTTTCATCCCTGCGCTGGCTAGCTTTTACGGCGCCCGGGTCGCGGAAGTGCCCATTCAAAACGCACCCCGCGCCAGCGGCGGCTCCCACTACGGGCTGGGGCGGACCTTCCACGTGCTCTTCGACATCATCACCATCAAGTTTCTGCTCAGTTACTTCACGCGTCCCATGCACTTTTTCGGCAAGCTGGGACTGGCCGGCACCACGGTAGGCGGCGCTATCCTTGGTTACCTGCTGGTTTACAAGCTGACGGGGCACGAGATTCTCATCAATCACGGCCCGCTACTGCTGGCGGGCAGCCTTCTCCTCCTGGCCGGGATCATGATGTTTTCCACCGGCCTGCTGGGCGAAATGCTCATGCGGACTTACTTCGAGAGTCAGGGCCGCCGCATTTACGCCATCCGTGAGATCCGCACCCGCGGGGCGCGCGACACCGCCGCGCAGCTTCACTGAGGCTGCGCTTCAGAGAGGTTGCGCACGCTGCCAGCGGTCCTCGAACAGCCATTGCATGGCTTCGCCCAGCGCGGGGTGGTCGAAGACGACTGCGGTCCAGGCAGGCCGCGTAACCACGGGATCGAGCAGTGCGATCAGCCCGCGCTGGGCATCGAAGACCGCCAGTTTCATGGGCAGGGACGACACCTGCCGGATTTCCACGCCGGCGGCCCGGTAGTCTTCTAACCGGCGTCGGTGCTCGTCGTCGAGCGTCCCCTCCTGGATGAGCAGCCGGCAGCGCAAGCCTCGCCCTGCCGCTTCCTTGACCAATTGCTCGTCCAGCGGGTCCACTGCGTAAGGCGGGCGCGAAAACTCGAGGTATTCGGAATGAGCCTCCTGTAACATGCGCCGGTACTGCATCGCCATCTGGGCAGGATCACCCACGATCTGAAGGTAATCCAGGGTGCCCCTGCCCGCCTGGCC
>JBMFPL010000360.1:0-4094 GCA_049969115.1 Bryobacteraceae bacterium
CAGGATTTCCCCCTGGGTGGCGCTGAGGCCGCGGGCCAGCGCGGCGCGCTGACTGTGGTGGCGCAGGGCGAGCGAGATGCGCGCCAGCGCGTGGGCGAGGCGCTCGGCCAGAGGCCCGGCGCCAGCTTCCAGGAGTTCAGCCGCAGGCATTTAATTAGGACTCCTAACTAATTATTCCCCACCTTCGCCGTCCTGTCAAGCCCGCCGCCGCCCGCCGTGCTACACTGGCACGCGTCCGGTTCCTTTTCGGAGGTCCAGATCCGTGAAGTGGTTCGACTACGCCGCTCCCCGTTCCCTGGCCGAGGCGCTCGAGCTGCTGGCCCGTCATCCCGGCGCGCGCCCTTTCGCCGGGGGAACCGACCTGCTGGTCCAGATGCGCGCGGGCGAGCGCCAGGCCAGTCTGCTGGTGGACGTCAAGCGCATCCCTGAATTGAACGAGCTTGCCTGCGAGGAATCCGGCACGCTGCGGTTGGGCGCGGCCGTGCCGTGCTGGCGGATTTACGAGGACGCCACAGTGCGGCGGCGCTGGCCGGCGCTGGCCGAGGTGGCCGAGATGATCGGCGGCATTCCGATCCAGAGCCGCGCCTCGCTAGGCGGCAACCTCTGCAATGCTGCGCCCAGCGCGGACTCCGTGCCCGTACTGACCGTGCTGCGCGCGGTCTGCCGAGTGGCAGGCCCTGGGGGCGAACGGCGCTTCCCGGTGGAGCATTTCTGCACCGGGCCGGGCCAGACCGTGCTGGCTCCGGGCGAGCTACTGGTTGGCTTCGACGTTCCTCCGCCCGAACCAGGCTTCGGAGCGCGTTATCTGCGCTTCACACCGCGAGCGGAGATGGACATCGCAGTAGCGGGCGCTGCGGCCGCCGTGCGCCTGCAAGATGGCGTGATCGCGTGGGCCAGGCTGGCGCTTTCCGCGGTAGCACCCACGCCTCTGCTGGTCGAGGAGGCGGGACAGTGGCTGACGGGCAAGCCACCCACGCAAGAAAACCTGCGCCAGGCGGCGGAAATGGCGCGGCAGGCGACGAGACCCGTTACCGACATGCGCGGCACGGCCGAGCAACGGCGGCACCTGGCGGGAGTGCTGGCGTGCCGCGCGTTGCAGGCGGCGGTGGAGCGCGCACGGGAGGCACAGCCATGAACGGGACGAAAGTTCGCGTGCGCACGACGGTAAACGGGCAGCCAGTCGAGTTTCTCTGCGAGCCGCGACAAAGCCTGCTCGAATGCCTGCGCGAGATCCTGGGGTTGACCGGCGCCAAGGAAGGTTGCAACGACGGCAACTGCGGCGCCTGCGCCGTGATCATGGACGGGCGACTGGTGAACTCCTGCCTGGTGCTTGGGGTAGAGGCCGAGGGCCGCCAGATCACCACCATCGAGGGGCTGGCGCGCGGCCCCGAGCTGCATCCCATCCAGCGCGCGTTCCTGGAGGAGGGCGCGGTGCAGTGCGGTTTCTGCACGCCGGGCATGATCCTGGCGGCCAAAGCGCTGCTTGATCACGAGCCGGATCCCAGCGAAGCACAGATCCGCCGCTGGCTGGCCAACCATCTCTGCCGCTGCACGGGCTACGACAAGATCGTGCGGGCGGTGCGCCAGGCAGCCGCCCGGATGCGGGAGGTGCGGGCATGAAGGCGGGAAACTACCAGGTCATCGGCACGCGCCCCGTCCGTCACGACGGCGCGGACAAGGTCACTGGCCGGGCGCAGTTCGGAGCCGATATCCGGCTGCCCGGCATGGTCTACGGCTACGTTCTGCGCAGCCCGTATGCGCACGCACGGATCCGCCGCATTGACACGAGCCGCGCCCGGGCGTATCCCGGCGTGCTGGCGGTGGTGACGGGCGACGACCTGCCTACAGGACCGGACCGGCTGATCGAGCTGGTGGAGGGTACGCTGCCGCTCAGCTACGCGCGGGCCAATGTGCTGGCGCACGGCAAGGCGCTGTACCGTGGCCACGCGGTGGCCGCGGTGGCAGCGGTGAATCCGCATGTGGCCGAGGAGGCAGCGAACCTGATCGAGGTGGACTACGAGCCGCTGCCGCCGGTGCTGGACGTGCTGGAGGCGATGCGCGAGGACGCGCCGCGCGTTCACGAAGACTTGCGCATGCGCGACTTCGGCGAGCTGACCGCCCGTGCAGGAAACATCGGCGAGCATTTCCGTTTTGCTTTGGGCGACCTCGAGCGGGGCTTCGCCGAAGCCGACGTCATCGTCGAGCGCGAATTCCGCACCGTGATGGTGCACCAGGGATACCTGGAGCCGCAAAGCGCAACGGTGCTGTGGAACCAGGACGGCCGGGTTTACATCTGGACCACCACACAGGGAGCGTTCTCCGCACGCGAGGCCACGGCCTGGATCCTCGATCTGCCCGTCTCGCAGGTGCGGGTGACGCCCATGGAGGTGGGCGGCGCCTTCGGCGGCAAGATCCGCATTTACCTGGAGCCGATTGCGGCGCTGCTTTCACGCCAGTGCGGGCGACCGGTGAAGATCACTATGCCGCGCCGGCACGTCTTCGAGGGGACCGGCCCCACGCCGGGTACGTTCATCCGCGTCAAGATGGGCGCTCGCCGCGACGGGCGCATCACCGCCGCCCAGGTCTGGATGGCTTACGAGACCGGCGCCTTCCCCAGCGGCCAGTGCGGTTTCGGGGCCACCTGCATGCTGGCCCCCTACGACATCCCTAACGTGGTAATTGACGGCTACGACGTGGTGGTGAACAAGCCGAGCACGGCACCCTACCGCGCGCCTGGCGCCACGCAGGCGGCCTTCGCCGCCGAAAGCGTGGTGGACGAGCTGGCCGAGCGGCTAGACATGGACCCCATTGAGTTCCGGCTCAAGAACGCGGCCCACGAGGGCACGCGACGCGCCGACGGCCTGAAATACCAGCGCATCGGCTGCATCGAGGTGCTGGAGGCCATGCGCGACCACCCGCATTACCGCGCGCCGCTCAAGGGGCCCAATCGCGGGCGCGGCGTGGCCATGGGCTACTGGTTCAACATCGGCTGGTATTCCAGTTGCACTATCTCGGTGAACCAGGACGGCACCGTCAATCTGGTCGAGGGCTCGGTGGACCTGAGCGGCACCCGGACCACGATCGCCATGCAGGCGGCGGAGGTCCTGGGACTCAGGCCGGAGCAGGTGCATCCGGTGGTGGCCGACACGGATTCGATCGGTCCGACGGCGGTGACTGGCGGCAGCCGCACCACCTACGCCACCGGCTGGGCCGCGTGGGAGGCGGCGCACGACGTGATCCGGCAAATGAAGCAGCGGGCCGCGCTGCTGTGGGAGGTCGAGCCGGAGGCAGTGAGTTTCGAGCGCGGCGTCTTCCGCGCGGGCGAGCGCTCGATGAGCTTCGCCGAGCTCGCCGAGCGGCTGGAGGAGACCGGAGGCCCGGTAATGGGCCGCAGCACGGTGAACCCCTCCAGCGCCGGGGGTTCGTTCGCGGGCGCGATCGTGGACGTGGAGGTGGATCCGGAAACCGGCAAGGTGACCATCCTCCGGTTCACTGCCGTGCAGGACGCGGGCACGGCCATCCATCCCACCGCGGTCGAAGGTCAGATGCAAGGCGGCAGCGCGCAGGGCATCGGGTGGGCGCTCAACGAGGAGTACTACTGGTCGCCCCAGGGCGTCATGCTCAACTCCAGCCTGCTTGATTACCGTGAGCCCACGGCGCTCGACGTGCCACCCATCGAGACCGTGATCGTGGAAGCGCCCGAGCCCAACCATCCCTTCGGCGTGCGCGGCGTGGGGGAGGCCAACATCGTGCCGCCGCCGGCGGCCATCGCCAACGCGATCTACCGCGCCATCGGCGTACGCATGCGGCGGTTGCCCATGAAACCTTCCGCCATCCTGGAAGCGCTCTGGTCCAAGGAGGATTGAACAATGCCAGTGGTGTTCATACCGCCGCCTTTGCAAGCGCTCACCGGTGGCCGGGCCTCGCTGGAAGTGGCAGGCGCCACGGTGCGCGAGGTGATCGAGAATTTGGACCGCGCCTGGCCGGGGCTGCGCGAGCGGCTGGTGGAGGGTGAGCGGCTGCGCCCCCACATCCGCGTGGCCGTGGACGGGCGCATCAGCGCGATGGGGCTGCTCGAGAAGGTGACGGCGACC
>JBMFPL010000361.1:0-4045 GCA_049969115.1 Bryobacteraceae bacterium
GGATGGTGGCTTGCCTGAAAGACACCCACGCGGAAGTCAGCAGCCGCGCGCTCTCGACCTGGTTGGGAGCTGCATCGCCGCCTTTGCGCACGCGGATGATCCAGGGCGAGCCCGTCGTCGTGCAGGTGCTCGACCAGCGGGCCGCTCGTGACGCGGGCATCGCCCGGGGCGACGTGGTGCTCGAAGTGGACGGCGAGGAAGCCGGCCAGAGGATCGCGCGGCTGGCTCGCTATCTTTCTGCCTCGACGCCGCAGTCGCTCGATCTGCTCGTCATGGAACGCTGGCTGAACGGCCCGCCGGGAAGCCCGGTCCGGCTCAAATGGCGCGATGCCGCCGGGCGCGTCCGCTCGGCAGCCATCGCCCGCCGCGGCTGGCCGGCTCGTATCCCGTGGCGCTCAGGTCCCGTGTGGACAGTGCTCGAAGGCAACGTGGGGTACGTGGATCTCGAGCGCCTGCTGCCCGAACAAGTCGAATCCATGTTTCGCGAGCTGGGCCGGGTGCGCGCCATCGTTTTCGACCTGCGTGGTTACCCCCGTGGCACCGGCTGGCTTGTCGCGCCCAGGCTGGCGGCGCACAGCAACGTCATCGCAGCGCACTTCCGCCGTCCTCTGGCGCTCTACCCGGAGGGACGCTCGGGCGACGTGCGCTCGCTCGCTGCCTGGTGGGATTTCTACCAGTACCTGCCCGACCCGGTGGCGCCCACTTACCAGGGCAAGACGGTAGCGCTGATTGACGAGCGCACGCTCAGCCAGGCCGAGCATACTGCGCTCTTCTTGCGGGCAGCCAACGGAACCATCCTGGTGGGCAGCCGCAGCGCGGGCGCCAACGGGGACATAACCCGCTTCACCCTGCCGGGCGGTATCCAGGTGAGCTTCTCCGGCCAGCAGGTGCTCCTGCCCGACGGCTCCCCCTTGCAGCGTGTGGGGCTGAAACCGGACGTCGAAGCCAGGCCGACCATCGCGGGCATACGCGCCGGCCGCGACGAAGTGCTCGAGAAGGCGCTCCAAGTGCTGGGCGTCGCCGGCTGCTCGCTGCGCGCCGTAGCCGAGGCCCGCTGAGGCTCAGGCGGCGCGGGCGGCCGAGACCGCCGGAATGCGCCGGATCAGGTCCGCCAGCTCGTCGCGACTGGCAGGGCCGATGGTGAAGCAGTCAACGCAATCCAGCGCGAGCACGTAGCGCAGGGCCTCGTCCACCCGGTCGCTCAGCCCGCCCTCGCCCAGGATCTTCATGCCGATCACGCCCTTGCCCGCCGCCTTCAAGCGTCGCACCACGGGCACAACCACATCGGGTTCGGCGTCCATGAGCATGCCCGCGAAATTGACGCGAACCAGGGCCACACGCACCCACGGCGTCTTCACCGTGGTCTCCAGCGCTTGCAACGAGTGGCAGGAGACGCCGTGCGTCCGCACGATGCCTTTCTCGTGCGCTTCGGCCAGAACTTCCATAGCCCCCTGGCGCTCCTCCGGCCACCCCGGCCTGCTCACGGCGTGCAGCAGGACGATGTCCAGGTAATCGGTGTCGAGCTCTTTGCGGAAACGGTCCAGATCGGCCCGCATTTGGTCCGCCGTGCGCGCGCGTGTCTTGGTGAGGATCGTGACCTTCTCGCGCGGCACTCGCCTGAGAGCTTCGCCCACGTGCGGGTGGGTCTGGTAACTGTCGGCGGTATCCCAGAAGAACAGGCCCTGATCGTAGCCGAAGTGCAGCAGATCGGCCAGTCCTTGCAACCCGAGTTGCCGCTGGATGCTGCCGCCCTTGGTTCCCGTCCCGATTGCGAGGCGCACAAGGCAGATCTTGTCGGGCCCCAGCAAGACCACATCTTGGGCTCGCTTGACAGGCGCGGTGAAGCTCCCCGCGCGCCCGCCGGCCAGCGCCACGGCCGCTCCCATACCGGTGCGCAGAAATTCGCGTCGCTTCATGGTCGTCATCTCCCGGCGCTCGTGTCCAAGCGCGTGCTTCGATTATACTCCCCGATACTCTCCCGCTTGTCCTGCGCTTGGCTCGCTATACTGTTAGCTCGATGCCCGCCGGAGCCGGCCAATCCATGCGCTACAAGGACGCGGGTGTGGATATCGAAGAAGCCGACCGCGCTGTCAGCCAGGCACGCAGACTCGCCCGCGAGACCTTCGATCGCAATGTGCTCGCGGGCATCGGTAGCTTCGGCGCCGCCTACCGGCTCGCCGGCTACCGCCATCCGGTGCTGGTGGCTTCCGCCGATGGCGTGGGCACCAAGCTCAAGGTCGCCCTACTGGCCTCGCGTCACGACACGGTGGGTGAGGACCTGGTCAACCACTGTGTGAACGATATTGCCGTCCAGGGCGCCGAGCCCTTGTTTTTCCTCGACTACTTCGCCACCGGCAAGCTCGACGCCGCAGTGGCCGCGGAGGTCTTCCAGGGCCTGGCGCGCGCCTGCCGGAACAACCGCTGCGCGTTGATCGGGGGCGAGACGGCGGAGATGCCCGGCATGTACCAGCCGGGCGACTACGACCTGGCTGGCTTCATCGTGGGGGCGGTGGAGCGGCAGCGACTGGTCACGGGCCGCTCGATTCGCCCCGGCGATCCGCTCATCGCGCTCCCCTCCACCGGCCTGCACACCAACGGCTATTCACTGGCCCGCAAGCTGCTGTTCGAAGTAGCGGGATACAAGGTGGGGGACTTCGTGCCCGAGCTGGGGTGCACGGTGGGCGAGGAGCTGCTCAAAGTGCACCGCAGCTACCTCAGCGCCCTGCAAGCCCTAAACTCGCGAGGATTGCTGCGCGGGGCGGCGCACATCACCGGGGGCGGCATCACCGACAACACGCCCCGCATGCTGCCAGCAGGCCTGGCGGCCGAAATTGACACCGGCTCATGGACCCCGCCGCCCGTCTTCCAGTTGCTGCGCCGCCTGGGTAACATCCCGGAGGACGACTGGCGGCGCACTTTCAATCTGGGCGTGGGCTTGATCGTCGCCGTGCCCGCCCGGCGGCTCTCCGAAGCCAGCCGCGTGCTGGCTCGTCTCAAGGAAGAACACTGGATCATCGGCCGCGCGATCGAGCAGCCGCGCGGCGAACGCAAGCGGGTTCTCTACCGATGAAAAAACGCTTGGGGATCTTGCTTTCCGGACGCGGGTCCAATTTCGAGGCCATCGCGGACAACATTACCGCGGGACGCCTGGATGCGGAGATCGCGGTTGTCATTTCCAACCGGCCGGAAGCGCGCGGCCTCGAGGTCGCACGCCAGCGCGGTTTTCACGCGGTGTGCATCCCTTCCAAGGGCTTGGACCGCGAAGTGTTCGACCGCATGGTGGCCGAGGAGCTGCGCCGTTGCCGGGTGGACCTGATCTGCCTGGCGGGTTTCATGCGCCTGCTGAGCGCATGGTTCGTGCGCGAGTTCCCCTACCGGATCCTGAACATCCATCCCTCGCTGCTGCCCGCCTTTCCGGGTTTGGACGCGCAGGCGCAGGCGCTGGAACACGGCGTGAAAATCACCGGCTGCACGGTGCATTTCGTCGACGAGTTCCTCGACCACGGCCCCATCATCATCCAGGCCGCGGTGCCCGTGCTGGAAGACGATACGGTGGAAACCCTTTCGGCGCGCATCTTGAAGGAAGAACACCGCATTTACAGCGAAGCCATCAAGATCGTGCTTTCGGGCCGCTGGCGCATCGAGGGACGGCGCGTTCGCATTCTGCCGGAGTGAGGGCGGGCCTCAGGCCACCATCTCCTTCAACATGAGGGCATCCTGGACGGCGTAGCCGGCCTCGTCATTGTCGAAGTACACATAAACCGCGAGCCCCTGCGAACGCCAGGAGCGTACCCGTTCGGCCCACGGCTTCAAGCCCCGCCAGCCGTACCGGCCCCTGTACGCACCTTGCGGCCCGTGCAGCCGCACGTAAACGAAATTGGCCGTCACCGTCAGCGGCGACAGGCGCCAGTCGAATTCGTAAATGCAGAAGGCCGCACCGTAGCGCCGTAGCACGGCTTCGATGGCCGGAACGAACCAGCTCGGATCGCGCAGCTCGAACGCGCACGCCAGGTCGCGGGGCAGGGCAGCGAGGAATTCCTCCAGC
>JBMFPL010000362.1:0-4033 GCA_049969115.1 Bryobacteraceae bacterium
CGAAAGCATGTCCGCCGAACCACTGAAGCACTGCCCGCAGTGCGGCGGCCCGGTGGAGAGACTGATCAGCGGGGGCGCCGGAGTGATCTTCAAGGGCGCGGGCTTCTATGCCACCGATGACTCGGGGGCGCGGCCGAGTTGCGGTCTGGATCGCACCTGCTGCGGCCGCGAGACGCCGTGCGAGAGCAAACCGTGTGACTCGCGAGGATAATTTGCCCACCAGCCCGCGCCGAGGGCACTCCCCGAGTTGTTCTGGCAAGCCGATCCGGCGGGCAGAGAGCGCAAATTTGCCTGCTTGCGTTTTGCGTTTTCGGCCCCGTAATCTCGAGGCGCCTCGGGCGCTCTCTGGGGATCGATCCCGTCCCCCTGAAGACGTGTAACTGGAACTGCGTATGCCGCCAGCTTGGACGCACGGTTCCCGTGATCAACGAGCGAAGGGAGTACCTGCCTTCCGGCGAGATTCTGGGACAGGCGAGGAGGGTTTTGCAAGCCCATCGCGAGGGCGAGATTGACTGGGTAACCTTCCTCGCCTCCAGCGAGCCGGCGTTGCATGCCCGCCTGGGGCGCATGATCCGCGGGATCAAAACGTTGACGGCAATCACGGTAGCTGTCATCGCCAATGGAGCGTTGCTTTACGATCCGGAGGTACAGCAAGAGCTGATGGCGGCCGACGCCGTCCTCCCTTCCCTGGACGCGGGGACAGCCGCGCTTTACCGCGCGATCAACCGGCCACACCCAGCCTGCACGTTCGACCGGCTGGTGAACGGCTTGCTCAGCTTCAGGCGGCTTTACCGAGGCAAGATGTGGGTCGAGGTAATGCTGGTCAAGGGGCTGAACGACACCGAGAGCGCTTTGCGGGAGCTCACGCGCATTCTGGATGCTCTGGGGCCCGACCAAGTGCACATCACCACGCCGGTTCGTCCTCCGGCCGAAGCGTGGGTGGAGCCGCCGGACCAGGAGGGACTCCAGCGGGCGCGAAGCATCCTGGGCGCGCACGCGCCGGTGCACAAGGAAACCGCGGAGACGCCTCCTGTGCGGGGCTTCGATAACTTGCAGGAAGCTCTGACGGCCATCGTTTCCCGCCATCCCATGACCAAGGAGGAACTCGCCCGCACGCTTTGCAACTGGCCTGAAGATGAGGTGGCGAGAACGCTGGAGCGGTTGAGGGACAACGGCACCTTGCAAACAGTCCGCGGGTTCGGCAAGGAGTTCTGGGCCTCGGGCCGAGCCAGATTCGCAGAAGCGAGGACGAAGCATCAGCCCTCTTTGCCAGGCAGGCGCTTGCGCCAGTACTGGGAGTAGAGAGCGGCAGCGGGGTTGTGCCCCAGCACGCGGTCCTTTACGATGAGCGTGGTCACGGGGGGCCACCGAATGCCGGGTGAACAAGGCATCGTGGCCGACGCACAATCCAACCAGAATGTTGAGCTCCGTGCCTGCCTCATTCAGCGCGCAAGCCTGGCAAAGAGGGGCACACATGGTCTCGGGAGGCTCTTCAGGCCGGATCTGGTCGAGTTGGAAGCGCGATTTGGGGATGCCGCAAATCTTGCAGCAGACCGAGGAAACCCGGAATCGCTGCGATAGGATGTCTTTAAGGATTCGCGCCTCTTCGGCCAGGCCGATACAGAACGCGATTCCCAAATGGGAAAGGCCGGCCATCTCGGCGAAGCGCACGATCTCTTCCACCCGCGGCCACCGCATGTAACCGCGGGCTTCCACTGCGGCGGCCGCGCGGGTCAGTTTCATTTCGAGCGCGCCGGCCTCGTGGTAAAGCTTCTCGCCGCCTACGGCGAAGCCGAAGCAATCGAGTCCCTCGCGGCAGGCGTGAGTCTGACAGGAAGCGCAATCGAATTCCATGGCTTTTCTCCTCCGGCAGGCGAGCGGGAAAAACTCAGCGGCCCTGCCCGCCCGGCCCGATCCGGGCGCACGCAGGGGACCCGACGGACGGTCCTACCGCTCTTGCACCCCCGGCGCGGGCGACCTGCCGAACGCCTGAGCGGCGGCCACCGGCGCTCTCAACCTCACAAATGACCCGCCGCGGCGAGAGCCCAGAGCCAAACCTCGACCGCATGAGCCGCCATCCAGTCCTGCTGGCACAGACGGCTGGGCGAGTTGCGGCTAGCATCCGTGCGCGAAGACCCGCTCGGGCGCCGCCGCGAGCCCCGGGATCCTCCCAAAACAGGACCTTCGCGGCGAGCCGCTCCACGCGACGGCATAGCGCGACGCAGGGAGCGCGGAAAAGCCAGCGCGACCGGGCCCTTCGCTCGCAGGCAGCTTATCGCGTGAAAGGGGCCGTGCACGGCGTCGGTTTCACGGACGATCCTGATAAGATGAACGGCATGAAACGCCGCGCATTTCTGAGTGGATGTCTGGTGGCGCCGGGCGCGATCCCGGCCGGCGGAGCAGTCCCCGGAGGCGCTGCTGCAAATCAGGGGCAGCCGAAGTTTCGCATTTCGCTGGCTGAGTGGTCGCTGCACCGCGCGATTCAATTCCGGTTGATCACCAATCTGGATTTCCCCCGCATCGCCCGCGAGCAGTTCGGCGTCGAGGGCCTGGAGTTCGTCAACGGGCTTTGGGAAGCGCCCACCCAGGACTACATCCGGCGCCTGAAGGGGAACATGCAGAAGACGGGAACCAAAGGCGTGCTCATCATGTGCGACGGCGAGGGCATGATGGGGCACTCCGACAGGGCCGCGCGCATGAAGGCTGCGCACAATCATCGCAAGTGGGTGGAGATCGCAGCCGAGCTGGGCTGCCATTCGATCCGGACGAACATGTACCCGGACAAGCAGCCCGCCACGCCAGCCGAGATTGACGCGTTCATCGGCTATTGCTCGGAGAGCTTCAGCGATCTGTGCGCGTTCGCCAAGAGTTACAACATCAACGTGATCGTCGAGAATCACGGCGGCATTTCCTCGAACCCGGACGTGGTCGTGCGCCTGGTGAAGGCGGTGAACCTGCCCAATTTCGGGACGCTGCCGGACTTCGGCAATTTTCCCAAGGATATTGACCGCTACGAGGCCGTGCGGAAGCTGATGCCCTACGCCAAAGGGGTCAGCTTCAAGTGCTACGATTTCGCATCCGACGGGCGAGAGACCACCATGGACATGGAACGGATGATGAAGATCGTGCTGGAGGCTGGCTACCACGGTTGGGTGGGCATCGAGTACGAAGGCAACCGGCTGACCGAGTTCGAGGGGATCCAGGCAGCGAAGCGGTTTCTGGAGCGGATGCTGGCGGGCTGAAGCGGACCGTATTCGCAGGGCCGGTCCCATCAGGCCAGAGCTGGCTGGGTGCGGAGGCCGGGCGAGGCGCCGCGGGCCGCCCCGGTCAGCCCTCCGCTTCATTGTGCCCATCCGCGGAAGGCTCCGGCAGAAACCTGCGGATGGCGTTGTCGTAGATCCATGCGCCGAGCACGCCGCCGATGAGCGGGCCGGCAATGGGCACCCACCAAACCCCGCTGCCATCGGTCAGCCCGTTGTGGCGGAATCCGGCTAAGACGGTGAGCAGGCGGGGACCAAAGTCGCGCGCGGGGTTGATCGCGTAGCCGTGCAGCGAGCCAAACGAGCAGCCGATGGCGAGGACGACGAGTCCGATGGCGAGCGGAGCCAGATTGGCGCGCGGCGGCTGGTTTCGCTCGTCGGTGATGGCGAAGACCAGCAGCAACAAAAGCGCGGTACCCAGGACCTGGTCTACCAAGCCTGCCGAGGGCAGAGCCGGGAAAGCAGGGAAAGTCGTGAAGATCCCCGCCGTGCGTTCCAGCATGGGATCGGCCTTGGCGAACGCAGGGCGGTAGTTCAAGAACACCAGGGCAGCGCCTGTGAACGCACCCGCCGTCTGCGCCAGCCAGTAAGGCACGACCTTCTTCCATGGGAACTTGCGGAATAGGGCGAGCGCCAGGGTGACGGCAGGATTCAGATGGGCGCCGCTGACTTTTCCGGCTACCCAGACGCCCATGGTGACGCCGAGCGCCCAGCCCATGGTTATGTTGGTCCAGCCACCGTGATCGACCTCTCCGGGCGCTCCCGTGCCGAAC
>JBMFPL010000363.1:0-4030 GCA_049969115.1 Bryobacteraceae bacterium
CATCGCCGACGGCGACGAGGCGGAAACAGCGCGGGAGATCGCGGCGCTCGAGCAGGCCGATCCTTCCTTGGCCCGCGCCTACCAGCAAATCGCCCGGTTCGCGCTGGAGCGGTTCGGGCGGGATACGCAATGGCTCGAGCGAATCCTTGCCGCCGGCGAGGCAGCTCCCCTGCGACGTCCCTCCCGGGCCCGGCGCGGCAGCGCCTTGTGAGCGCGCCGCGGATCGAGGACAATGAAAGGAAAGGGCTGGCGAGGAAAGCGCAGTAGCCGGGAGGAATACGAGCCGTGATGGATTTCAGCCAAGCTCCCTGGCTGGTCATCTGGGAAGTGACCAGGGCCTGTGATCTGGCCTGCGTGCATTGCCGGGCATCCGCGGACCCGCTCCGTCACCCGCTGGAGCTGGACACGCAAGAAGGGTTTCGCCTGCTCGAGCAGGTCAAGCAGTTCGGCGACCCGCTCATGATTTTCACCGGTGGGGACCCGCTCAAGAGGCCTGACCTGTACGATCTGCTCGACTACAGCGTGAAGCTGGGGCTGCGGACCACGGTTTCCCCCAGCCCTACGCCGCTGCTCACCGCCGAAGCCATCGAACGGTTCCGGGCGTGCGGGGTGGCGCGCATCTCGATCAGCGTGGACGGGCCGGACGCGGAAAGCCACGACGGTTTCCGGCGCGTGCCCGGTTCGTTCGCCCGCGCCATGTTCGCGCTGGAGACTGCCCGGCGCGTGGGCCTTTCCACGCAAATCAACACTACGGTGAGCCGCCACAACTGGCGGCGGCTGGAGGAAATGGCGGATCTGGTGGAGCGCTGCGGGGCCGAGATGTGGGACGTATTTTTCTTGGTTCCCACCGGGCGCGCACAAAGCTCCGACGAGCTCGATGCCGCCGGTTACGAGGAAGTCTTCGCCTTCCTTTACGAGCGCAGCAAGCGCTCACCCTTCGTCATCAAGACCACCGAGGCCATGCACTACCGGCGTTACGCCGCCCAGAGGAGAAAGGCGGAAAGCGACGGTCGCTCCTCGCGGCAGGGCGACAACCCGCTTCACCGCTCGCTGGGAATCAACAGCGGCCGCGGCTTTGTATTCATTTCGAGGACGGGCGAAATTTACCCGAGCGGCTTCCTGCCGGTCTCGGCCGGTAACGTCCGGCGCACGCCGCTGGCGCAAGTCTACCGCGAATCGCCGCTCTTTCATGTGCTGCGCGATACCTCGCTGCTGCGGGGCAAGTGCGGGCGGTGCACTTACAAGAATCTTTGCGGGGGATCGCGCTCGCGGGCTTACGCGCTCACTGGCGATTACCTGGGAGAGGACCCGCGCTGCGCCTTTCAACCAGACGGGGCAGCCGCGCGTCCGTAACCCGGCTACTTCATTTTGCCCTTGGTTTCGGCGATCCGTTTAGCCAGGTAATTGACTACCCGCGCCTCGTTGCGCGCCATTTCATAATAAGCGGCTCTCAAAAGCTGTTCCTTGCGGTTGAGCAGGGTCTCGCGAATGTCCTGCTGGACGCGCGGATCGTTAAGATCGCGCTGGCCGGCAGGCTCGCGCGCGATCAGGCGCAGGATGCGGTAGCCCTCAGCGGTGCGGATGATGGGAGAGACCTCGCCCGGCTTGAGCGAAAGCACGATCTTGCGCAGTTCCGCGTCCGCCTTCTCGAAAGCAGACTCGGGAATGTAACCCACCTCGCCCCCGTTGGCCGCGCTGTTGGGATCCTCCGAGTAGTGCTGGGCGAGCATGGCGAAATCCTCGCCGGCGCGCAGCCGGGCGGTGATCATCTCGATCTTCTTGCGCGCCTCCAGCTCGTTCTGCGCCTTGTCGTTCTTGAGATTGCGCACGTTGGGATCGGGGTGAGGCGTCACCAGGATCTGCGCCAGCCGGTACTGCGGCTCGGGCCGGTTGAAGCTGGCCTTGTTGGCCTGGTAGAACTCGGCCACTTCCTTGTCGGTAATGGTGATGTGAGAGGTGATCTCCCGGTTGAGCAGCTTCTGGATGGAGAGGTCGCGGCGCAGTTGACGGCGCAGCTCGTCCATGGTCAGGTTCCGCTCGCGGAGCTGCTTTTCGAATTCCTCCTGGGTCAGGCCCGCGCGCAGCTCGGCGATCTTGGCGTCCACGTCGGCGTCCACCGCCAGCAGCCCCAGTTTCTCGGCCCGCTGGAGCAGGATCTCGTTGTCAATGAGGATGCGCAGCAACTCCAGCTTCTGGTACCAGACCTGCTCGTCGCTGGCCTGTTCCGGCGGCGTAGGGAACTGGATGCGGTAGAACCTCTCCAGCTCGTCGTACGTGATGACCCGGTCGTTGACCGTGGCCGCCACGGAAGCCGGCGGGGAGCGGCGACAGGCGCCCGCCGCCAGCAGAAGCAGGGATGCCGCCACGCTAAGCCAGCGCCGCACGAACTTCCTCCAGTTGACCGGCCTCTCCGAAGCGCCAGCAGGGCTTGTCCGCAGCGATACTGCGCATCAAACCGCAGAGCACGGCCCCCGGCCCCACTTCCACGAAGCGATCCACGCCCTGACTCATCACGTAGCCCACTGATTGGGTCCAACGGACCGGCCGGACCACCTGCTCGATCAACCCCTGGCGGGCTTCTTCGGCGGTGCGCACCTCGCGTGCCTGCCAGTTGTTGACCAGCGGGTAGCGCAGGTCCTGGAATGGCGCCGCCATCAGATCTAGCGCCAGCCGCTGCTGGGCCGGTTTCATCAGCGGGCAATGGAACGGAGCACTTACCGGCAGCAGCACAGCGCGCTTGGCTCCGGCCGCCCGCGCCAGTTCCATGGCCCGCTGGACAGCGCCGGCGTGGCCCGAGATCACAACCTGATCAGGGGCGTTGAAGTTGGCTGCGGTCACCACTTCCAGTTGCGCAGCCTGGGCCAGGATGCTCTCCAGTTTGCCATCGGGCAGCCGGATCAGGGCGGCCATGGCGCCGACCCCGGGGGGCACGGCCTCCTGCATGTAGCGGCCCCGCTTGCGCACCAGTTGGAGCGCATCGGCGAAGGCCAGGCTGCCCGCCGCCACCAGAGCCGAGTATTCGCCCAGGCTATGCCCCAGCACGTAATCGGGCCGCAGCCCGTTGTCTTCGAGCACGCGGAAGGCCGCCACCGAGACCGTGAGGATCGCAGGCTGCGTGTTCTCGGTGAGCCGGAGCTGATGCTCCGGTCCCTCGAAGCAGAGCCGCGATAGCGGGAAGCCCAGAACCGCATCCGCCTCTTCGAAAACCGCAAGGGCCACAGGGAAGGCCTCGGCGAGGCTTTTGCCCATGCCCACCTGCTGCGATCCCTGGCCGGGAAACAAAAAGGCTGTCTTCGGCATCCAGCCAACCATTGTACGATGGCAAGGGGTAACCAGCCGTGGCGCTTGCGCGCCTGAACTGGTAAGCCCGCCAGGAGGCTCCGACGTGCGGCTGACGGAGATTTGTGTCGAGCGGCCAGTTTTCGCTTCCATGCTCATCCTGTTCATCACCGTGCTGGGCGTGTTCAGTTTCTTCCAGCTCGGGGTGGACTTGTTCCCGCGTAGCGACCCTGCCACGGTCTTCGTCCGCGTCCGCCTGCCCGGCGCCAGCCCCGAAGAGATGGTTTCCCAGGTGGTAATGCCCCTAGAGGAGGCGATCGCCTCGGTGAGCGGCATTGACGAGATGCGCGCCATGGTCACCGAGGGCAACGCCAACATCATCGTCACCTTCGTGCTGGAGCGTGATATCGGCGAGGCGACCGAGGACGTGCGCGAGAAAGTCGCGGGAGCGGTGCGGAACTTGCCGCCCAACGTGCTGCCCCCGGTCGTGCAGAAGGCCGACCCGGACCAGGATCCCATCATGACCTTGGCGGTGAGCGGGCAGCGTGGCGTGCGCGAGCTGACCGAAATAGCGGACAAGCACTTGCGCCGCGCGCTGGAAACGGTCGATGGGGTGGCCGCCGTGGACATCGCCGGGGGACGCTACCGCCAGATCAACGTCTTCCTGGACCTGGACAAGCTGGCAGCCTACAATTTGACCCCCCAGGAAGTGGAGCGCCTCCTGGAGGAAACCGCCGATGACCTGGGCACG
>JBMFPL010000364.1:0-4017 GCA_049969115.1 Bryobacteraceae bacterium
TGCTTTCGCCTCTGACTTCGCGCTTCGACCTGGACTCGTCGTACATCCCCGCTTCCCATGGCCCGGGTTGGGACCGGTGCTGGCCGAAACGGGCTGGAGGGTAGTTCCGCGACCTCTCGACTTGCCCTTGCTAAAGCGGTCGGCGCGCAAAGTGCCGCGCTGGGTGCTAGCCGTCATGGTGTTGGCACGCCTGGAGTTGCTTCTGAAAAGCCTGGAACGTCGTTTCGAGATCGCCGAGGAAACCAGACCGGCGCCGCGGGGCAGAGTGCTCTGGAACCGTTACGTGCACCGCCACATTCCCCACGCCAACTTTTTGACCGTGCTCTGCGCCTTTGCCGACCTGCGTGACGATCGGCAATTGCGCGCAGCGATCCGCTACTGCCTCGAACTGGAGATCCGATCCCTGGAAACGCAGCGCGAACACGGGGCTTTCATCCACCTTCTCATCGTGTGGGCGGAACGCATGCGGCGAACGGTTCTCGACGCGCCGCCGCGCGCCCCCTCCCCGTTGATGCTGGACGCCTGGCTGCGCCGCCCGCTGCGCACACGCCCGTTTGTGGAGGGCATTGAAGCCATCCAATGGACCTTGGAAGAGCGCGGGTTAGCCGGTTTGAGTGATCTCGAAGGCATCCCGTGGACGTTGCCCATGGACCGGTTCTTCGAGGCGTGGGTGGAGACCATTCTCGCCCACGTGGCCCGGCGCACCGGCGCTGTGCGTAGGACCGGGCGGTTGCGGGAAACCGTGGTGCCCATCCGTTGGGAGCCGGCTCACTGTGGTTCTCAGGCTTCGCTTGTGCCCGACCACTGGCTGGAGTGGCCTTGGGGAATCCTGATCGTGGATGCCAAGTACAAACTGCACTGGGAAGAGCTGGAGGGGAGCCAACGCGGTGATTGGGGCGAAGCGCTCCGCGAGGATCATCGCAGGGACCTGCTCCAGGTGCTGGCCTACGCCGGGCTTGCCTCTTCGCGCAACGTCATCGCGTGCCTGGTTTATCCGTGCCGTCGTGAGACGTGGGAATCGCTGCGCTCCCGCGAGCGCTTGTTCCTGAAAGCGCCATTGCCCGTCCACGGCCGCTCGCTCTCGCTGTGGTTGACTGCGGTGCCTTTGTGCCCAACGGTGGAAGAATATGCCGGGCCTTGGGCGGAGGAGCTCCTCAGGCAACAGTGGACGTGAGCCGGCTGGGATAACGGTCAGCGGCTCCTCCCAGTTTCCGCCAGAGCCTCACGCAAGCGTCTGAGCAGCGTGCGCGGGGTGAACGGCTTGGGAATGAGCACCACGCCTGATGCGGGTACGCCGTGATCGCTGAGCGCATCGCCTGGGTAACCGGACATGTAGACCACCTTCAGGTCCGGACGCCGCTGGGACAAGCGCTGCGCCAGCTCACGGCCGTTCATGCCAGGCATCACCAAGTCGGTGAGCACAAGCGCAATTCTCTCGGCGTTCTGCTCGAACAGCCGCAGCGCCTGCTCGCCGCTTTCCGCCTCCAAAACGGCATAGCCGTGCCGCACCAGCGTGTTTCGCACCAGCCGACGCACGGCATCTTCGTCCTCGACCACCAGGATGGTTTCGCCCCGGGCAGCGCCCGGCGATGGCAGCGGGAGCGAGGGAAGGCTCTCGGGCTGACCTGAAGCTCGCGGCAGATAAATGGTGAAGACGGATCCTTCCCCCGGGCGGCTGTCCACAAAGATCTCGCCGCCGCTCTGCTTGACGATACCGTAGACGATGGCCAGTCCCAGCCCCACGTTCTTCTCGCTGGGCTTGGTGCTGAAGAACGGTTCGAAGATTCGGCGGCAGGCTTCCGGATCCATCCCCTGCCCGGTGTCGCGCACGGTGAGCCGCACGTACTGGCCGGCCGGCAAGTTTAACGCTGCCGCTTCGGTGCGCGAGCAGTTGGCGGTGGTGATGACGAGGCGGCCGCCCCGGGGCATGGCATCGCGCGCGTTGACAGCAAGGTTGAGCAGCACCTGCTCGAGCTGGGCGGGATCGGCCTTGACTGGCCACAGGGACGGGCGCAAGGCCAGTTCCAACTTGACATCCTCGCCGATGGCGCGCCGCAGGATCTTCTCCATGCCTAGAATGATGGCGTTGAGATCCAGCACACGCGGCTGGGTCACCTGCCTCCGGCTCAAGGCCAAAAGTTGACGGGTGATAGCGGTGGCCCTTTCCGCTCCTTCCAGAATGGCCCGGACGTCCTCGCGGAGGTTTTCGTCCACCTGGGACAGCAGCAACTCGCCGTAGCCACTGATGATGGTCAGCAGGTTATTGAAATCGTGCGCCACACCGCCAGCCAGGCGCCCGATGGCTTCCATCTTCTGGGCCTCGCGAAGCTGTGCCTCCAGCCACTTGCGTTCGGTCACATCGGCGAACAGCAGGAGCACGCCGCCGGTGACGCCGTCGGCTTGGCGCAACGGCGCGCCCCAGATTTCCACCTGCAACGGCCGCCCGTCTTTGCGCAAGGCCGGTCCCTGGAGATTCCTGAAGTCTCCGCCTCGGCGGGACTCTTCGAACTGGCTCCAGAACAGGACGCCAAGTTCGTCCGGCACCACCGGCAGGAGCCGCCCCATCACTTCCTCCGCCTTCCATCCAAAAATGCGTTGCGCGGCCGCGTTCCAGCTCCTTACGCAACCGCGCGCGTCCAGCGTGCAAATGGCCAGCGGGGATGTCTCGATGACCGTGCGCAAGGTGGCGTTGGCCTGGCGGAGCTCCCGTTCGAAACGTTTTCGCTCCGTGATGTCTTGCTTGATGGCGATGAAGTGGGTGATGCGTCCGCCGGCGTCGGTGACCGGGGAAATCAGCGCCGACTCCCAGTACAGCTCCCCGTTCTTCTTGCGGTTCAGGAACTCGCCGCGCCACTGCCGGCCAGCCAGGATCGTCTGCCACAAACGCTCGTATTCCTCGGGCGGCGTGTGACCGGACTTGAGGATCCGAGGGTTACGCCCGTAAACTTCTTCCCGCGCGTAGCCGGTCAGCTCGGTGAACTTGGGGTTGACGTATTCGATGTTGCCCTGCACGTCGGTGATGACCACGCACGCCGGGCTCTGCTCAATGCCGCGGATGAACTTGCGCAGCGTTTCCTCCGCCTGGCGGGCCGCATACGCCAGCGCCTGCTCCCTGCGCTTGAACTCCGTCACCTCGCGGACCAGGCACAGCACGCCGCCACCCGGCACGGGGAGGGCGCGCAGGCGGAGCCAGAGTTCACCGGTTCCGCCTGGCCGGCGCGCCAGGTAGTCCCGCTCGCATGCCTGGCCGCCGAGAAGCACAACCAGCGGGGGAAACCAATCCTGCTCCTGGGGCGGCGCGCCATCGGGCTCGGACAGGCCGGCCAGGGCGATCCATTCCCGCGGGTGCGCAGTCATGGCGTCCTCGCCCAGCAGGGTTCGGGCGGCGAGGTTGGCGAAGCGCACGCCCCCCTCTTGGTCCAACAGGACCAAGCCCTGATCAACAAGGTCTAGCAAGCTTGCCCACTCGCGCTCGATGCCCACAGCCCGCGTTATGTCAGTATTTTCTCACGCTGGCGCGAGCTTTCGGGACCACCAGGCCGGCCCGCCCGGGCACACGCTCGCCCCGGTCAGCCGCAAGGGACGCCACGGCGGCGAAAAGCGGCTTTCAGAAAATGAAGCGCAAACCGAACTGGGCCTGGAACGGGTTGCCGAGCTGCACGTTCACCGGATCGTAACTGCCGTCCGGCAGGCGCAGGCGCATGAACGTGGCGGGCGGCGGCACCGGATTGCCGGTGGCCGGATCGATCCCCAAGCCGTAGGTCAGATTCGTGCCCGAGTACACCACGTTGTCGAAGTTGAACATGTTGAACATCTCGCAGGAGAACTGCAAGCGCGCCCGTTCGCGGATGGGGAAGCTCTTCAGGAACCGGAAGTCCACCGTCCGGAACCCGCGGTTGCGGAAACTATTGCGCTGGAAGGGCACGCCCGGCGCCTTGTAAGCGCGGTCCGGCCCACCCAGATCTTCGTTGCTGTCGGCGCCGGTGCGCGGGTCGATAGGGCGGCCGCTGGTGGCGC
>JBMFPL010000365.1:0-3996 GCA_049969115.1 Bryobacteraceae bacterium
GATCGGGTACTCGTGATAAAAGTTGTTGAACGCCTGCGCGAGCTGGAAGGCGTACTTGGCCACGTGCGCCGGTTCGCCCGTGGCGATGGCGCGCTCCAGCACCGCATCCGTTTTGGAGGCCGCCAGCAGCAGTTGCCAGAAAGGCTCGTGGCGCAACTGGCGCTCCAGCGCCCCGACGCCGAGCTCGGACGCGTAATCCGGCGGGCGCTCGCTGCGCTCCTCGAGCTTGCGGAAGATGCTGCGCGCGCGCACCACCGCGTATTGCACGTAGGGGCCGGTTTCGCCCTCGAAACTCAGGGCCTCCTGGAAGTCGAAAGCGATCACCGCGTTGCGCGTGTACTTGAGCATGAAATAGCGCAGCGCACCCACGGCGATCCCGGTGGCGATGGCGCGCTGCTTTTCCGGCGGATCGGCGGGATGCCGCGAAGCCACCTCCTCCAGCGCCTTCTCGATGAGCTTGTCAATCAAGTCGTCGGCCTTGACTCCCAGTCCCTTGCGCCCCGAAACCTCGACGTAAGCGCGCCGGCGCTCCTCGGCATCCAGCTCGAAGCCCAGCTCGGCGGCGCAGCGCGGGGAAAGCGCCACCATTTCGTAAGCGAAATGGATCGAGTTCTCGGCTTCTTTTTCGAAACCCAGAGCCCGCAAACCGGCCGCGACGATATCCTGCAAGTAAGATTGCCGGGAGTCGATTACGTTATAAACCCTGGCCCCGCGGCCGAACTGCGGGGCAGGCTCGTCGCCCGGCGCATCAGAAGTGACCCAGAGCCTGTGGCCATTCGGGTACTCCATGAGTGGCCGGTAGTAAAAATCCTTTCCCAGCAGGCCGAATTTCCAGAGCTGGTAAGCAATGTCCTTGCCCACGTAAGTCACCGTGCCGTTGGAGCGCACAATGACCTTGCTGTCCTCGCCTTCCTGCTCTCCGGCGAAAGCGGCTGCGGGCATGACCCAGCAGCCGGCGTTCTTGCCCTGGGTTTCGTAGTAAATGGCGCCGCGCTCGCGCAGCAACTGGAAGGCCGTGGCCCAGAATTTCAGGTGCAGGATTTCGCTTTCCCGCGGCAGCACGTCGTAAGTGATGCCCAGGCGCCACATGGTGGCCAGGTGAGCGCGCATGACCGCGTCGGAGACGATGGCCGCCATCCGCGCCGTTTCGCCCTCGCCGCGCTCGATGGCCTCCAGCGCCTGCTGCCGCCAGGCCAGCGCCTCGGGATGCTCGCGGTAGTGAGCGGAAACGCGCGCGTAAAGGTCCCAGCAGAAGTAGTCGAAGCGCTGTGCGGGATCGGCCGCCATGGCCGCCACGTCCTCGGGCGTCTTGCCCAGCAGCCGCTGGAAGCCGACGACGACATCGGCCACCTGCACGCCCGTGTTGTCAATGTAGTTCTGGACCTCCACCTGCCGGCCCCGCGCGCGCAGGATGCGCACGAACGTGTCGCCCAGAACCGCGTTGCGCAAGTGGCCGATGTGGGCTGCCTTGTTGGGATTGATGTTGGTGTGCTCGACGATGATCTTCCCCTCGTGCGCGCGCGCCGCCTCGGGCGGAACTCCCTCCAGCAGGGCGCGCGCGTAGCGGCCCCGGTCGAAGCGCAGGTTGATGTAGCCGCCGCCCGCCACTTCCAGCGAGGCCACCCCTTCCAGCGGCCCGATCTCGCGCACGATTTCCTCGGCGATGGCGCGCGGGGAGCGGCGCAACTGGCGGGCGAGCTGAAACGCTGCTGGCAACGCCAATTCCCCGAACTCGGGCTGCTTGGGCTGCTCGAAGTTCACTTCGCCCGCCCAACCATAGCGGGCTTTCAAATGCCGGGCGAAAATGCGGGAAAGATTGTCTTCCAAATAGTGAAACACCTTACTGACGAGTATAACAGCGACCGTCGAACCGGCCCTTCACATGCCAGGCCGCCGGCTTTCCCAACCCGGAAATTTGAGCGACGGGCCGCCCTGCTGGAAACGCGCGATCATTTTGTCCAGCAGATCTTGCGGGATCTCCGCGCGGAGCCCCACTACGCGCTGATCCTGCCGCACACTGAAGCCATCCCAAGCGCGTAGCAGGTCCGGGGCATCGGCGGGGGTGCTCAGGCGGGCCAGGCCGATCAGCCCCCGCACCGCGTCGTGCAGCGTGTGCGCGTCGTTCTCGCTGCGGCAGGTCGCGGAGGCGTCCAGTTTGAGCCCGGAACGCAAATCCGCCGCGGCGGCGGCGCTCTCCACCATAGCGACAAGCCTGGCCAGCATGGCGAGGTTCCCTGAAGCGGGCAGGCTTTCCGCCAGCGCACGGGCATCGCTGGAGACCAGCCAGAGCTGCGTTCCCGCCGGCAGGGTGCGCGCCTTGGCGATCAGCGGCGAAACGCCCCGACTGCGACCGCGGCGGTCAATCAGCGCACGCAAGGCGGGCGCAGGGCCGGCTGCGGCCGTGGTCGAATTCATGAACACCAGCGAGGCGCGCTCGTCTCCGATCAGCGTGTAACCCTTGTAAGGCATCCGCCGCGCTCCTTCCAGCTTTGGTTCCATGCCGGTGGGAGCGAACTTGCCCCGCGCCAGCGCCAGCGTGTGCTTGCCGTCCGAGGTTACCAGCAACTCCCAAAGATCCTTGCGCGGATCCAAGCCCAGCCGCTTCCCCAATTCATCGAGCAGCGGCTGGGGCTTGCCCGCCACCCAGCGCTTGTACACCTGGGTGCTGCGCAGGCTGTCCATGCGCACGCCCGCCACCAGCACCGCGTCCTGGGAAACCAACGCGGCGAGAGCGGGATCCACGTCAAGCGTGGCACGTTCGGCCGAACGGCAACCCAGGGTGACGACCAGCAGCGCCATCCAGCAGGCGCGCATCAATAATTCCTCCGTGAAAAAGCGAACAGTGCGCCTGCCAGCACAACCGCGGCGAACAGCGCCGAGCTCCACACCGGCATCCAGCTTTCCACCGCGCGCCCGCGCAGCAGGTCCATGTTGATGCGTCCCACCTCGAAAACTTTGGGCAGAACCCAGTAGAGCAGGCGCCAGGCGTCCCGCCAGAACTCGGAATCCAGCAATTTCACCATCAATTGGTGCTGCGCCAAAATGGGACTGATCACCATCAACGCGAAGGCTACCATGGTGGCCAGCGCGGCGCTGCCGGTCAACACCGCCGCCAGCGTGACCACGCTCAACAGTACGGTGAACATGAAAATCGTGGTGGCCGCCGCGGCCAGAAAACCGGTCGCCCACACGCCGGTCTTCCAGCCCAGAATCAGCCACACTCCCAGCACCAGATAACAGACGTTGAGGCTGACCACCAGCAGGTTGCCGGCGAACCGCCACAGCAACAGCCGGGTCCGGGAGATGGGCTTGGAAAGCAGCCATTCGATCCTTCCCGTTTCGAACGTGGCCGCGGTCAAGCCGGCGGAAGCGAAAATCGCGAGCCCCATGCCGGCCACGTAGAGAAACGAGGCCACCCCTCCCTGGAACTGTCGCACCAGGCGCTCGACGGGCAAGGCCCGCGGGCTGGTTTCGCCGAACAGCGTGACCGTGGCGCGCGCGCCCTCGACGACGTCAATGCGCAGGATGAACAGGAAGAAAAGGATGAGCGCGGTCGAAAGCCCGTAGAAACCCCAGAAGACCCAGCGTGCGCCGGCTTCGCGCACCGTGTCCCGCAGCAGCGCCCCTGCTTGTCGCGCATGCATCAGGTCCCTCTTTGCCCCTGCGGGCGTACCACGCGCATGAAAACTTCCTCCAGCGTGCTCGTGGTAGGCGTGATGCTTTCCAGCCAGCCACCCTCCCCGCGCACCAGATCCACGGCCAGATTCAGCTCCTCGCGGGTGGCGAACTGAAATTCCGCCAGGCCGTCTCGCAGCGCGGCCGACAACGCTCGCCCGCGCAACTCTTCGAACAGACGCTCGGGCACCCCGCTCGCCCTGAGCCGGTAACCCTTGCCCGCGATCAACTCGCTGACCTTGCCGCTCAGAACGATGCGGCCGCGGTCCATGATCGCCACCTCGCGGCAAGACAGCTCGACCTCGGACAGCAGGTGCGAGT
>JBMFPL010000366.1:0-3994 GCA_049969115.1 Bryobacteraceae bacterium
AGGCGATCCCGTTCCGCGGTGACGCTGGCCAGCAACGCGGCGGGGTCCTGCACCTCGACAGAATCGGCCGGCGCCGGTTCGCTTCCGGCGCCTTCGCTCGCGACTGGTGCCTCGGTGTGGATGGTTTCCGCCGCGACGGTTTGCGATTCCGGCGCCACGTTTTCTGCCGGGCTTTGGAAACTGCGATCGTTGTCAGCCATGATCCCCTACCACGCCTCTCTTCAGAGTACCAGTGATCTGCGGTCGCCAGGCCTCAGACGGGAAGGCTGCGGAAGGCGTCGCCCACGTGGCTGACCGCCGAGATCACCCGCTCATAATTCATGCGCATCGGGCCGAGCACCGCGATCTTGGCCGACAGGCCGCCGGGCAGCATCACCTTCAGCCCGATGAGCGAGAGCGCCTTCATGCTTGGGTGCGCCTCGCTCAACCCCACGTGGACCTCGACCTGGCCGGCGGGGGTCTGCAGGAAGCGATCGAGCAACTGCAACACGCGCTTCTTTTCCTCCAGCGCGCGCAACAACTCGCGCATTTTCTCGCGGGTTAGTTGCAGGTCAAGGCCCACCAGGTTGGCAGCTCCCTCCAGGTAAATGTTGGGCGTGAGCTGGAAGTCGAGCAAGCCTTTGGCGCGCAGCAACGCCAGGCGCCGCAGGATCGCGTCGTAGAGCGCGCTCTCCTGTTCGAGCCTGCGCGCGAGCTCACGGCGCGCCTCCTCGAGCACCCAGCCGCTGAAGTTCCAGTTGAGGTAGTTGCGGATGGAATCCAGCTCCGGCTGGGTGAGCCGCTCCTCCAGGGTGACGATGCGTTCCCTGACCACGCCGTCGCGGGTAACCACTATCATGAGCACCCGGCCGTCCGCCAGCCCGAGCAGTTCCACTTGGTGCAGCGTCTGGCTGGCCGCGGGGATGGTGGCCGCGATGCCCACGTTGCCAGTCAGTTCGGTGAGCACGTGGGAAGAGCGCTCGGCGCGTCCCTCAATGGTTTCTACCGCCTTCAACTCGGCGCGGAGTTTTTCCATCTCCGAACTCTTCAGACGCCTCACGCCCAGCGACTGCACGTAGACGCGGAAAGCCTTCTCGGTGGGGATACGCCCTGCTGAGGTGTGGGGCTGCTCGAGGTAGCCGCTTTCGGACAGATCGGCCATCACGTTGCGAATGGAGGCCGGGCTCAGGCCCATCTTGGTGCGCTTGGAAATGGTCCGCGAAGCCACCGGTTGCCCCGTTTGGATATACGTCTCCACGATGGAGTGGAGGATTTCGACGTTGCGAGGGGTCAGAACCGGATCTTGGACCATAGGTCGCGCAATCGGGCTACGCCCCTGATTCCATTTTAGGGAGGGGCCCAGCCTTCCATCAATACCGGGGCTGTTTCGCGGTTCACGGTGGCCAGGCGACCGTATCCAGCCGCAAGTAGCGGCCATCGCATTCGACGGCGATGAGGCCGTGGCGGTCCGTGCGCAGGGTCAGAATCCGGCGCGCCGCCAGCCGCTCGAGCAGCGCCGGGTGCGGCAGGTTGAAAGAGTTCTGGAAGCCAACCGAAATCAGGGCCAGGGCAGGCCGGACCTGATCCAGCCATTGCTCGGAGGTCGAGGTGCGGCCGCCGTGGTGAGCAACCTTGAGCACGTCAGCGCGCCCCACCGGGCCGCCCGAGAGCAGTTCAGATTCCGCTCTTCGCTCAATGTCACCGGTCAGCAGGAAGCGGCACCGCCCGTAAGTCAGCGCGAGCACCAGCGAGTCCTCGTTGGCGGGTTCGTCGCCGGGCGCATAGCCCGCGGGCGGGGCGAGAACTTCAATAGTCGCTCCGCCGAAGCGCATGGTTTGCCTCGCGCGCAGCGGCGCCATCTCGACGCCCAACCGCGCGGCCAGCCCGCGCACCTGCTGCCAGGCTCGGCTCTCGGGCATTGTTCCGAACCACAACTGGCGCGGCCGGAAATTGCGGAGTATGGCAGGCAAGCCCCCGATGTGATCCTGGTGGCCGTGCGTGGCCACCACGACGTCCAGCCGCCGGACGCCACGTCGCCACAGGTACGGCGAGACCACGTCTTCGCCAGGATCCAGGCGTGGTGGAGCGGCGCCCGTTTGCGGGAAACCGGCTGCGTCCACCAGCATGAGCTCGCCGCCGGGGAGGGCGAGGAAGATGCTTTCCGCCTGTCCCACGTCGAGCATGGCCAGCTCGAGCCGGCCCCGGGCTACCTGCGGCGGGAAAGGGTGGGCGATGAGCAACGCCAGCAGAACAACCAGAGCGATTGCCGGCGCGCGGATCCTGTGCCCACTGCGCGCTGCCCAAGCCGCCCACAGCAGGCAGGCAACGATCGCTGCGGCGAGCCACCAGGGCGGGTCCGGGATGCGCCAGTCGGGCTCGCGGGCCGCGTGCCATTCGACGATCGCGGCGGTCAGTCCGACCAATCGCTCCGTCGCCCAGACCAGCGGCTTCCAGCCCGCCAGCAACGCCGCGAAGCCCAGCGGCACTGCGATCGAGGCCAGGGGCCCAATCAGCAGGTTGGCAGAGAGACCTGTCAGGGAAAGCCGGTGGAAGTAAAGCGCCATCGGGAGGGCCAGCCCGACCTGCACGGCCAGCGAAACCACGGCCAGCTCGTAGAAGAAGATGCCTGCTCGCAAGGGCCACCCGAGCAGGGTCTGCGCGGTGCGGTCCGAAATACCGGCCCACAAACTCAGTGTCTCCGCCAGCAAGCGAAGCTCCACCCGGAGATGGGCGACGCGAGGGGGTAACGAGGGATCGCGGCTGGGATCGTCCAGCTTGCGCAGCGCTTCGGCCAGCGGGTTAGATGTAGCTTCGAGCAGCGGGACCGCCAAGGCCCCGATCGCGGCCACCGCCAGAAAGGAAAGCTGGAAGCTGGCTTCAAAGAGCTGCCCGGGATCGAGCAGCAGGAAGCCGATGGCTACGGCGGCCAGCAGGTTCATCAGCCGCAGCCTGCGGTAGAGAAGCTGCGCGGCCACGAAGAGCGTGAAGCCGGCGGCGGCGCGCAGCACGGGCGGATCGCCGCCGCACAGCAGTGCGTAGATCCAGGCGGCCGTGGCGGTCAGAGTCAGCGCCAGAGCGCGAGGGGCAAGACAAAGGCGAAGCAGGAAGAGGAAGAATGCGGCCAGGACGGTCACCTGGACACCCGAAACAACCAGCGCGTGATATGTTCCGGTCCGCCGCCAGCTCTCCACCCAGGTCTTTTCCAGCGCCGCTGGCGAGCCGATCAGCATGGCCTCCAGCATGGCCGCCTCGCGCGGGCGCCGGCCGAAAAGGCGGCGCGATTGCCCGACGACCGTTGCGCGCACCCGCTCGATCACCCTGCCGATCGCCGTGCCGCAGGCGCCGGGAAGCACCCGGATCGGGGAGCGGCTAGCTACGGTCACCGTCCAGTAGACGTCGCGGCGGGCAAGGTAACGGGCGTAATCGTACGAGCCAGGGTTTTGGAAGTTGCGCACCGGTCGGGCGCGCCCTTCGAACTCGACCCGCTGCCCGTAGGCGAGGGCAGGCGGCGATTGCCCGGAGTGCGGAAACCAGGATACCTGTGCGCGCGTCCCGGGTTCGATTTCCAGAACGAAGCGGAGCCGGTCCGGCGAGTATTCCGGCGGCTCCACGATGCAGCCCGAAAATACGAGCACCTCCCTGGGTGCGGCGTCGAGTTCAGGTGCCGGGTGGGGCGGCAAGGCTGCGGTGCGCAGGGCCCCGGCGACCGCCATGGCGGCCAGGCCGGCTGCGGCCGCCGCGCGCCTCTGGCGCAGCAGCAGCGCCGCCACGCCGAGGACCAGCAGCGAGCCCAAGGCAGGCCACAGCTCAGTTGCCCGACACGCTAGCCAGCGCTGGGCGGCGATGCCGGCGATCAGCGCCATGGCAGGCGCCAGCAACGGCTCTCTGGCCGCGGACCCCAACAAAAGATAGTGGCCAGGCGAGCCGTTGCGAAGCGGGCAAGGCCGGGCCTTCGACAACGGTAGTCGCTGCGCTGCTGGCCCGGGGCGGCGCGGGTCGTCACCGCGGTCGTGAG
>JBMFPL010000367.1:0-3964 GCA_049969115.1 Bryobacteraceae bacterium
CCAGGGCGGGCAAAGGCATTCCCAGCGCGCCCGGCAGGGCGAACAGTTCGCGGCGTCTCATGCGTCCGATGGTATCGCACCCCAGGCCGCGGGCGTTGCGCCCGTTAGAATGGGTGTCATGGAACTCAAGGGCAAGCGCGTCGCGATTCTGGTGGACGACATTTATCAGGATCTGGAAGTCTGGTATCCCTACTACCGCCTGCGCGAAGCAGGCGCCGAAGTCGTGGTCGTCGCGGCCAAAGCCGGGGAGACTTACAAAGGCAAGTACGGCTACCCCATCGTCTCCGACCGCTCCTACGAGCAGGTGAGCGCATCGGATTTCGACGGCGTGGTCATTCCGGGCGGCTACGCGCCCGATATCATCCGTCGCTACCCGAAAGCCAGCCAGTTCGTGCGGGAGATGGATGCGCAGGGCAAACTGGTGGCCGCCATCTGCCACGCAGGCTGGGTCTTGGTCTCGGCCGGAATTCTCAAGGGGCGCCGCGTCACGTGCTTCTTCGCCATCAAGGACGACGTGGTGAACGCCGGGGCGCAGTTCGAGGATGCCGAAGTGGTCGTGGATCGCAACCTGGTGACGTCGCGCAAGCCGGACGATCTGCCGGCCTTTTGCCGCGCCGCCATCGCGGTTCTCCAGAAACAGCCGGCCCCGAAAGCGTGAATGGGCAGCGTCAGCGGGTGCGCGTCAGCCACAGGTACATTTGCAGGAAGCAGAGCGCGGTGACCAGGACCGCGCCCGCCGCCGCCCAGCGCCACAGCAGCTCCCGGCGGCTGCTGCCATTGGGCAGGCCCGCCAGGTAGCCAGTGCCGAGGCCGACCATGAGGCCGCCGATGTGGGCTGCGTTGTCCACGTGCAGCCCCGGCAGCAGTCCCAGCACGAGCCCGTAAATCGCCCACCGCATGTAGAAGCTGCGGATGGCCGAACCCAGCGGCGTGCGGTAGCGCACGCCCAGCGCTATCATCGCGCCGATCAGCCCGAAGATTCCGGCCGAAGCGCCCACCGACAACGATGCCGACCAGTACGTGCTCAGAAAGAAGCCGCCCACCGTGGCCAGAAAGTAAACCACGATCAGCCGCGCCGCCCCATAGGTCTGTTCGACGGTAGAGCCCAGATCGAACAGCACCCACGAGTTCATGAGGATGTGGAACAGCCCACCGTGGAGAAAGCCCGCCGTCACCAGGCGCCACCATTGACCGAGCAGGATGGCGTCGCGGTACTTGGCGCCGAACTCGAACAGCGTGCGCCCGTCTATGGTCCACGGATCGGCGTTGCCTGCCCGCATGCTGGCCAGCGCCAGTGCGGTGTAAAGTCCGAAGTTGATCAGCAACAGGATGGCAGTGGTGAACCGCGAGGAGGCCATTCTCTCGACCGCCGGTTCCCTACGATCCATCGCGCGCGGACCGAGCTCGGCTTCGCAGTAGGGACAGACCCGCTCGCGCGAGGAGACAAAAGCCCGGCAGTTCGGGCACATGCGCAGTTGCGCCATTGCCTTCATTGTACAATCGGGCCGCAGCATTCCCCCTCGATTCGCGTTATGCTCGGCAAGGAAGGGAGCGAGCGATGAACGGTTCGGCCAGCAAGACAGGACGCAGGGCATTTCTGGCTTCCGTGGGCGCGACAGCGGCAGGCATGGCGGGCGCGCAGGTTCCAGCGCCCGCTGGCCCCGATCGCAAGCAGATCGGCGTGGGCCTGATCGGCTGCGGTGGGCGGGGCAGCTACCTGGCCCAGTCCGTCATGCAACTGGCGCAGGCCGGTGTAGCGGCCCGCATTGTCGCCGTCTGCGACATCTACCAGCCGCGGCTGGAACGGGCGGCCGCGCGCTTCTCCGCTACGCCGTATCGCAGCGCCAGCGAGCTCATCCGCGACCAGCACGTCAAGGCGGTCATCATCGCCACGCCCGACCGGCTGCACGCCCGTCAGGCTCTCGAAGCCGTGCGGGCGGGCAAGGACGTCTACTGCGAAAAGCCGCTCACGCACTGGTCCCAGTTCGATCTGCTCAAGCAACTGCGCGACGAGGTGCGCCGAACCGGGGCCGTCTTCCAGATGGGCACCCAGTGGTGCTCCGACCCCATCTGGGAGCGGGCCGCTGAGCAGATCCGCAGGGGCGCCATCGGCAAAGTCGTGCACGTGCAGACCGGTTACTTCCGGCAAGGCGATTCGGGCGAGCGCGGCATGCCCATAGACGATCCCAATGCCAGGCCGGGCGCAGGGCTCGACTGGGACGCGTTCCAGGCCGATGCGCCGCGCCGGCCGTTCAGCGTCTCGCGCTTCTTCCAGTGGAGGCTCTACGCCGATTACTCCGGCGGCCCGGTCACCGACCTTTACCCGCACCCGCTGGCCCGCGTGCTGAAAGCGCTCGACGCTCCACTTCCCCGCCGCGTGGTGGCCGTGGGCGGCCGCTTCCAGTTCGACGGCGACCGCGACGTGCCCGACACATTCGACCTGCTCATCGAGTACCCGCAAGGTTTCACGCTTGCCGTGCTAGGCACCATCGTCAACGGCACGCCCATCGAGACCGTCATCCGCGGCAGCGAGGGAACGATGCGGCTGGCCGAAGCCAGCGGCCTTTCCGTGGAGCCGGCGGCGGGCGTGATGCGGCGTCCCGGTCAGATCAGCTCCGCGCGCAATGACACGCAAGAGCACCTGAAGAACTTCCTCGAGTGCGTGCGCACGCGCGGCAAGCCCTATGCCGGCATCGAGCTGGGCTACGCCACCCAGCTCCCGCTCATCATGGCCATGCAGTCGCACCTGGAAGGCAAGGTAGCCTTCTACGATCCCGAACAGGAAAGGATCCGGCTAGTATGACCACGCGGCGCCAGTTCCTGATGGCCGCCATCGCCGCACAGGTGAGGGCGGAGGATGACTCGATCGCCTTCCGGCGAAACGGGCGCTTGCTCTTCCAATACCGCTTCGCCAGCTCCCTCGCCAAGCCTTACGTGCATCCGCTTTGCGCGCCCAGCGGCCGCGTGATGACCCTGGATTCGCCGCCCGATCACGTCCACCATCACGGACTGATGCTCGCCTGGAGCGACGTGAACGGCTACGATTTTTGGGGCGAAACCAACCCCGCGCCGCACGGCAGGATCGTGCACCACCGCGTGCGGCGCAGGCGCGCCAACCCGCCGGAACTGGCTACCCTGAATCACTGGGTGGCCGAAGGGCGCGTGCTGCTGGTCGAGCGGCGCATGCTGCGCGCGCCCGCCGTGACCCCGGATGCGGTCTGGCTGGAGTGGGAAAGCGAGCTGGCGGCCGCCTCCGATCCGGTGATCCTCGCGGCCGAAAAGCACGTTTACAACGGGTTGGGAATTCGCTTCCCCCGGGAGATGGATCGCGGGCGCGTGCTCAACTCGGCTGGAGCCACGGAAGTCAAGCAGGCCGACGGCCAGCCGGCCCAGTGGTGCGCGTATTGGGCGACGCCCGGCGGCGCCAGTTGCGGCCTAGCCATCTTCGACCATCCTGGCAACCCGCGTCACCCCAGCGCCTTCTTCGTGATGAACGAGCCCTTCGGCTACCTGAGTGCCGCGCCCACCTATCGCGAGCCGTTCCGCATCGAGCCCGGCCGCCGCCTGGTTCTGCGCTGGGCGGTAGTCGCTTTCGACGGGCCGGCGGAAACGGCGAGGCTAGCCGGCTGGTACCGGCGCTGGACCGGCGGACGGACCGCTTAGAGCGGCGCTCGGGGGCGCCCTTCGGCGCCCACCCAGATCGTCGCGGTCTTCGCAACTTCCGAGGGCGGCAGAGCCACCACGTGCGGCTTCAGCACGACGAGCACCTCGTCGGAATCGCGCGAAATCTCTTCCCGGCGGAACAGCAGTCCCAGAACCGGCAGGCGCGACAGACCCGCCAGCCCGCGGACGGTGCGTGCTTCCGAGGCGTTCATCAGCCCCGCCACCGCCGCCCATTCGCCTTCGTTCAGCCTCACCCGCGAAGCCACGCGCCGGTTGGAGATCAGCGGGATGCCATTCACGC
>JBMFPL010000368.1:0-3945 GCA_049969115.1 Bryobacteraceae bacterium
CCGCGGCTTCACCCAGCGAGGGGGCGACGGCCGCTACTGGGCGCCCATGGTCGAATTCCTGGCTGACCGCGAGCTGGAGTCTGGCGCTCGCGTGCTCTGGGACGTCGTGCCGCAACTGCACGTCACTCTGAGCCGCCGCCAGCACATTCGCACCAACGTGGGCGTGCGCATCCCGGTCAACCGGACCGCCGGCCGCCCCGTGCAGGTCATGTTCTACCTGCTCTGGGATCGCTTCGATGGTGGCCTGACGCAAGGATGGTAGGGCGGAGGGCACATGAGCAAACCATTGCGCCGCTGCTTGCGACTGGTGATACCGGCCTTGGCCGCTTGCCTGGCCCTGGCCGCCCAGCCCCCACGCAACCGCTCCACCGCTGTCTTTCAGACTTCGGATCGTTGCGTGCCCTGCCATAACGGCCTGATTGCCGCCTCCGGCCAGGACATCTCCATCGGGCACGAATGGAGCGCCACCATGATGGCCAACTCCGCGCGCGACCCTTACTGGCAGGCGGGCGTGCGCCGCGAGATCATGGACCACCCCTCGGCGGCAGCCGCCATCGAGGCCGAATGCTCGATCTGCCACATGCCCATGGCGCGCTACGAAGCGTTCCTGGCGGGCCGTGAAGGACAAGTTTTCGCCCATACGCGCTTCGATCCGGGCAACCGCGCGGACCGGTTGGCGGCTGACGGCGTTTCCTGCTCGCTGTGTCACCAGATCGCCCGCCAGAAGCTGGGCGCGCGCGAGAGCTTCGTCGGGCGCTTCGTCATTGAGGAAGGCGCCGGCGGCCTGCGCACCGCTTTCGGACCCTACGACATTGACGCCGGCCGCAGGCGCATCATGAGTTCTTCGTCAGGCTTCCGGCCCACCCGCTCCGAGCACATCCGGCAGTCGGAGCTTTGCGCCACTTGCCATACCCTGATCACGCACTCGCTCGATGCTTCCGGCAAGCCGGTCGGCGAGTTTCCCGAGCAGGTGCCCTATCTGGAGTGGCTGCAGAGCGAGTATCGCCAAAACAAAAGTTGCCAGGATTGTCATATGCCGGCGCTGGCCCTTCCCGCCCCCATCACCGCCGTGCTCGGCCAGCCGCGCGAAGGCGTTTCGCGGCACGCTTTCCTGGGCGGCAATTTCTTCGTGCAGCGCCTGCTCAACCGTTTCCGCAACGAGCTGGCGGTCACCGCCTCCCCCCAGGCCCTCGAACGCGGCGCTATGCAGACCATCGAGCACTTGCAATCGGAGGCCGCGCGCGTGGGCATCGAAGATGTTGCCATTGCGGGCGGGCGCCTCGAAGCCTCCATCCGCATCGAGAATCTTACCGGTCACAAGCTCCCCACCGCTTATCCCTCGCGCCGCGTCTGGCTGCACATCCAGGTGCGCGACCGCAACGGGCGCGTCCTCTTCGAGTCGGGCGCGCTGAAGCCGGAGGGCTCCATCGAGGGTAATGACAACGACGCCGACCCGCGCCGTTACGAGCCCCACTACCGCGAGATCCGCTCACCCGAGCAGGTGCAGATTTACGAGTCGGTGATGGGCGATGCGGCCGGCGCTCCCACCACCGGCCTGTTGAGCGCCATGAGCTATCTCAAGGACAACCGCCTGCTGCCATACGGCTTCGACAAGCGCAGCGCCGAAAAGGAAATCGCCGCCTGGGGCGCCGCAGCCCAAGACGAGGATTTCACCGGCGGCGGCGACCGCCTGCGCCTCTCGGTGGCGATTGCCGACGGGCAGGGTCCCTTCGACATCGTGACTGAACTTTACTACCAGCCGATCGCCTTCCGCTGGGCCGCCAACCTGCGCCCCTACCAGGCCTTTGAACCGCAGCGCTTCGTGCGCTACTTTGAAGCCATGGCCCCGGCCTCCGCCGTCGTGCTGGCGCGCGCAGAAGCCAGGCGCTGAAGGCCCGGCTCCGGGCACGGTCTCCGGCGGCCGCAGGCGTGCATCACTGACGTGACCACGTTCACTCACCTGGAATGCGCCTTCTGCGGGCAGCGCTACCAGCCTTCCCGCTCGCCGGGCGCTTGCGCCTGCGGCGGCCCCTTGTTCGCCCGCTACGATCTCGATCTGGCTCGCGCGAGCTGGAGCCGCGACTGGATTCGCAACGGCCCCGTCAACTTGTGGCGCTACGCGCCGGTGCTGCCCGTCCGCCGGCCCAGCGCCTTGGTTTCGCTCGGCGAAGGAATGACCCCGTTGGTGCACCTTTCGCGGTTGGGCGCAAGGCTGGGGGCGTCCCGCCTGTGGCTCAAGCAGGAAGGCGCCAATCCCACGGGAAGCTGCAAGGCTCGGCGCATGGCCTGCGTGGTCTCCATGGCGCGCGAGCTGGGCTTCGAACGACTTGTCATCTCCTCCGCAGGCAACGCCGCCGTCGCTCTCGCCGCTTACGCCGCCGTCGCACGTCTTCGAGCTTCCGTCCTGCTGCCCCGCCGCGCCCCGGAACTGTCGCGCACCGAGTGCGCGATCTTCGGTGCGGACGTCATCTACGGGCACGGCGACACCCGGGTGGTCCCTCGGCAGTGGGAACGAGAGATCGCCTCGGGCGCGTGCCGCGACGCCGGCGCGTGGCGTGAGCCCTACGCGCTGGAAGGCGCCAAGACGCTGGGCTACGAGCTGGCCGAACAGTTCAACTGGGAGCCGCCCGGCGCTGTCCTTTGCCCTTGCGGCTCCGGCCTCGGCAGCGTCGCCCTGTGGAAGGCTTTCCAGGAGCTGGCCGCACTCGGCTGGGTGGCGGGTCCGGCCCCGCGGCTGTTCGCCGTCGTGCCGGAGGATCTCCCGGCGGGTGACGAGCCGACCGGTCAGCGCGAGCCTGCAGCCCCGCCGCGGCCGCTGCTTGAATTCGATGCCCCCGCGCCCGGCGCCCGCGGGCTGGTGGAAAAGGCCGTGCAGGAAAGCGGCGGCGCGGTTATCCCGGTTCCCGTAGCGAACCTTCTCGAGACCGGCCTGGAAATGGCCGCGCTGGAAGGCGTCCTGCTCGCGCCCGAAGGAGCGGCCTGCGTGGTGGCCCTCCAACGAGTCTTCGAGCGGGGCTTGGTGGATCCGAACGAGCGGCTGGTCATCGTCAATCCGGCCGCCGGCTGGAGGCGCATGGATCTTTACTCGCGGCGCTTGCGCCCGGCCCCCGGCGGCCAGGCCGCCCTTCAAGGCGGGTTGATCACCCCGCGCTGAGCCGGCGCCTGCTCCTACAATCGGTACTTGGTGTTCCCGAACTTTTACGGAAACCGACCCGTCGCCGAGGCGCTCTACCAGGCGGTTAGCGGTGGCCGCGTGCCGCAGACCTTGCTCCTGGCTGGACCGCAGGGCGTGGGCAAGGCCACCCTCGCCCGTCGGCTCGCCGCCGCCCTACTCGGCGACGCCGAAAAAATCGAGCGCGACGACCTCAGCCTGCCCGATAACCTTGCTTACATCCGCGAGCGCGAGAAATGGCCCGCCGAGCGCCGCAACGAAGATCCCCTCATCTTCGCTTCCCATCCCGATTTCGTCACCTTCCCCCCGGATGGGCCCTTGCGCCAGATCTCGATCCACCAGATGCGGCTGCTCAAGGAACTGGCGCAGTACAAACCGCTTCGCGGCTCCTGCCGCGTCTTCCTCATTGACGAGCTGGACCGCGCCAACGAACAGGCGGCCAATTCCCTGCTCAAGACGTTGGAGGAGCCTCCCGAACACCTAGTGCTGGTGGCCACCGCCGAGAATCTTTACGAGCTGCTGCCCACTATCCGCTCGCGCTCCGTCATTTTCCATCTGGGGCCGCTCAGTGAAACAGAAATGGCCGAATTTGTTCGGGCCCGAGGCTTGAGCGACCCCCAGCGCCGCATCGCCCTGGCCCAGGGCCGTCCCGATCGGTCCGGAATACTCCTTAAACCACAGAGGCGCGAAGAGCACAGAGAACCATTTGCCGGAAAGCCCTCTGCGCCCTTCGCGTCTCGGCGGTTTCATCCCGGCGGCCCACGCGGGCCCTC
>JBMFPL010000369.1:0-3943 GCA_049969115.1 Bryobacteraceae bacterium
CAGCCCGTAACCCTTCACTGTCTTGGCGAGAATGACGGTGGGTGAGCCAGTGTGCTCGACCGCCCGCCAGTACGCGTTATAGACTTTCTGCGGATCGTGCCCGCCCCGGCGCAGCCGCCATAGCTCGTCGTCGGACATGTTGCGCACCAGCTCGAGCAACTCGGGATACTTGCCGAAAAAGTGCTGGCGAATGTAAGCGCCGCCCCGAGCTACATAGTTCTGGTACTCCCCATCCACCGTTTCGTTCATGCGCCGGATCAGGAGGCCGGTCTTGTCTTTGTCGAGTAGCGGGTCCCAGTTTTCTCCCCAGATGACCTTGATCACGTTCCAGCCCGCGCCCCGGAAAAGGGCTTCCAGCTCCTGGATGATCTTGCCGTTGCCGCGCACCGGACCATCGAGGCGCTGGAGGTTGCAATTGATGACGAAGATCAGGTTATCCAGCGCCTCGAAGGCGGCCAGGCGCAAAGCGCCAACGGCCTCCGGCTCGTCCATTTCCCCGTCGCCCAGGAAGGCCCAGACTTTGCGCGGCGATGGCCGGAGCAGGCCCCGGTTTTCCAGATAACGCAGGAAACGGGCGTGGTAGATCGCGTTGATCGGCCCCAGACCCATGGAGACGGTGGGAAATTGCCAGAAACCGGGCATCAGCCAGGGATGCGGGTAACTGGAAAGTCCGGGGTGCTCGCGTAACTCGTGGCGGAAATTTTCCAGGTGTTTTTCGGTGAGCCGGCCTTCCAGGTAGGCCCGCGCGTAAACCCCGGGGGACGCGTGGCCCTGGAAGTAGACAAAATCACCCGGCTCGTCGCCATAGGAAGCGTGGAAGAAATGGTTGAAGCCAACCTCCAGCAAGGTGGCCAGCGAGGCATAGGTCGAAATGTGTCCGCCGATGCCCGGGTCGTACTTGTTAGCTCGCACCACCATGGCGAGGGCGTTCCATCGGACGAGGCTCTTGATGCGGCGCTCGATGGCGCGGTCGCCCGGATAGGGGACCTCCTGCCCGCGCGGGATGGTGTTCAAGTAAGGCGTGGTGAGAGAGGACGCGGGCGCGGCGCCTCGAAGGTGAGCGCGCTCCCAGAGACGCTCGAGCAGGTAACGTCCGCGCTCAGGCCCGGAATGGGCCACCACCTCGTCGAAGGCATCCAGCCACTCGGCAGTTTCCTGCGGGTTGGAATCAACGGTCTTTGCCATATCGCACAAGCTTGTTCACAGGATACCCTATCGGCCCGTGCTGTTACAGCAGGGCCGACGCTCGCTATAATGACGGGGTGAGTTCCGCCGCGACCACTCTGGTTTCGCCCGAGGTTCTGGCGCGCTACGAGGCCGTGATTGGCCTCGAGGTGCACGTACAACTGGCCACGCGGACCAAGATCTTCTGCGCCTGCCCCACTAGCTTCGGAGCGCCCCCCAACACCAACGTCTGCCCGGTGTGCCTGGGCCTGCCCGGCGCGCTGCCGGTGTTGAACCGGCAGGCGGTGGAGATGGCGGTCAAGGCGGCGCTGGCCTTGAACTGCACCATCCGGCAGCCTTACTCGCAGTTTGCGCGCAAGAACTACTTTTATCCGGATCTGCCGAAAGGCTACCAGATCAGCCAGTACGACAAGCCGCTGGCCGAGCACGGCTGGTTGGAAATTCTGGTGGATGGCCGGCGCAAGCGGATCGGGGTGACCCGGGTTCACCTCGAGGACGACGCGGGCAAGAGCCTGCACGAGGGCTTCCGCGATTCCGACCGTTACACCTATGTGGATCTGAACCGGTGCGGGACTCCGCTGATCGAGATCGTGTCCGAACCGGACATGCGCAGCGCAGAGGACGCTTATGCCTACCTCAACGAGCTCAAACTGCTGATGCAGTACATCGAGGTCTCCAGTTGCGACATGGAGAAAGGGCACCTGCGCTGCGACGCGAACGTGAGCGTGCGCCCGCGCGGGCAGCAGGCGTTCGGCACCAAGACCGAAGTCAAGAATCTGAATTCGTTCCGTTTTCTCAAACAGGCGCTGGAATACGAGATTGCCCGTCAGGTGGCGGTGCTGGAATCGGGCGGCACGATCACCCAGGAAACGCGCCTGTACAACCCGGACACCGGGGAAACGGTGGGCATGCGCACCAAGGAACACGCGCATGACTATCGCTATTTCCCCGAGCCCGACTTGCTGCCGCTGAAGATCAGCGACCAGTGGCTGGAGCGCATTCGCGCTTCCATGCCCGAGTTGCCTGCCCAGAAGCGGACGCGCTTTGTCGAGCAGTACGGCTTGCGCGAGTACGATGCCCAGGTCCTCACGCTCAGCCGGGCGCTGGCCGATTACTACGAGCAGGCCGCGCGCGCCTCGCGCGATCCTCGCGCGGTGGCCAACTGGGTGATGGGCGATCTGTTGGGTGCGCTCAAGGCCGAGGGGAAAGAAATCACCGAATCACCCATCCGCCCTGAGCAGATCGCCGAGTTGGTGGACTTGATCGCCAGCGGCGAGATCTCGGGGAAACTGGCCAAAGAAATCTTCCCCAAGATGTTCGCCACGGGCGAGTCTGCCCGCGCCATCATCGAGCGGGAAGGGCTGCGGCAGATCAGCGATGTGGAGACCCTGGCGCGCATCGTGGACGAAGTGATCGCGGCTAACCCCAGGCAAGTGGAGCAGTATCGCGGGGGCAAGTCCGGCGTGCTGGGTTTCTTCGTCGGCCAGGTCATGAGGGCCACCCGCGGCCAGGCAAACCCGCAACTGGTCAACCAACTGCTCAAGGAGAAGCTGGGCTGAGCTTGCGGCCCGAATGGTAATTGGGGAAGGGCGGCCGCTGGGATCGCGGCGGCGGGTTCTTTTCCAACATCTCGAGCAAAACCTCGACCGCTTTTTCCAGTTGCGGATCGCGTCCCTGGCGCGCCGCCTTGGGGTCCATCTCCACTTCGATGTCGGGCGCGATGCCCACGTTCTCGGCTACCCATTCGCGCTTGTCGGGATCCCAGAACCCAACTGAGGGCGGCGAAACCACGCCGCCGTCCACGAGCTGTGGCCACCCGCTCAGCCCGCCCACCAGGCCGCCCCAAGTGCGCTTGCCGATCAGCGGTCCCACGCCTGCCTTGCGGAAGTACCACGGCATCGTATCGCCGCCCGAACCGGCGTACTCGTTGATGAGCATCGCCTTGGGACCGAAGATACCCGCCAGCGGCCCGGTAATGTCCTCGCCGTCGCGCATGGTGCGGTAGTGCAGCAGCGAGCGCCGCAGGTAGTCCAGGATGTAGTCCGGCTGCGAGCCGCCAGCGTTGAAGCGCTCGTCAATGACGGCGCCCTGCTTGCCCACTTGAGCGAAGAAATAACGGTTGAAGCTGGTGTAGCCGCCCAGCGCGGTGTCCGGCAGGTAGACGTAGGCCAGGCGGCCTCCGCTCATTTGATCCACCGTGCGCCGGTTGCCTTCGATCCAGGCGAGGTTGCGCAACCGCATTTCGCTTTCCAGCGGAACCACGGTGATCTCGCGCGCGCCGGCGCCCGACGGATCCGGCCCCACGCGCAGGCGGACCTGCTTGCCTGCTGTGCCTTCGAAAAAGCTGTAAATATTCTCGGTGGCGTGCAGCTCGCGCCCGTTGACCGCCAGCAGGTATTCGCCCGCGCGCACGTTGACGCCAGGGCCGGTGAGCGGCGCGTGCAGCTCAGGGTTCCAGCTCTCGCCCGTGTAGACGCGCGCGAAGCGATACCGCCCGTTCTCGATCTTGTAGTCGGCACCCAACAGGCCCACGGGCACTCGCCGTACTTCCGGCAGGTCGCCGCCGCCTACGTTGAGATGGCTGGCGGTGAACTCGCTCATCATTTCCGCGAAAAGGTAGTTCAGATCGGACCGGCTGCCGACGGCTGCCACGAACGGTTCGTAGCGCTTCATCATGACCACTAGATCGAGGCCGTGCAGATTGGGGTCGTAGAAGAAATCGCGCTGGATGCGCCAGGCCTCGCGATACATCTGCTTC
>JBMFPL010000370.1:0-3935 GCA_049969115.1 Bryobacteraceae bacterium
CGCGCCTGCTGCTCGAACTGCGCCACGAAGTGGTCCAGGCCCGGGCGCGCGAAGGCCAGAACCGCTGGGAAAGGCTGGCCTTCAAAGTGTGGGCCTGGGTCATGAGCCACCCGCGCGTCTACGAAATGGCTAGCCTGGCCGCCGGGCTGCTCGCCAGCGAAGAAGCGGGACAAACCTGGATCCGGCGCGCGCCCGCGCTGCTGAACGCCGGGCCGCTGCGCGCCTGGCTTGACTACCGCGATCTGCCGGCTCCCGGCCGCAGTTTCCGCATGCTGTGGCGGGAGCGCACTGCGAGGGTGCGCGAATGATCATCCGCGATCACATCCTGAGCAAGGTGCGCGCCGCCCTGGGCCATCCATCAGGCAGGCCTGCCGACCCGGCGCCGCTGCCCCGCCTCAGCATTCCCGCATGGGATTTCCAAGAGCGCTGGCGGCGGTTCTCAGCCGAACTGGAAAAGCTGGGCGGCAAGCCGGTGCTCGCAGCCACGCCCGACCAGGCTCGCAGCTATGTCGCCTCGCTGACCGCGGGCAAACCCGCTGTGGCTTCCCTGACGCCCTTCCTTGATGCCTGCGGGATTGCCGAGCTACCTGGCGTCTGCCGCCACCTCGACCCGGTCGAATTGCGCGCCGCCTGCGCCTCGGCCGATTTCGGCATCACCTCGGCCGACTATGCCCTGGCCGACACCGGCACGCTGGCCTTTTTCTCCTCGCACGAGGAGGCGAGGCTGATTTCGCTTCTGCCTCCCGTGCACGTGGCGCTGCTGCCTGCCTCGCGCCTGCTCACCGGTCTGGACGAGCTCCTCAGCCTCGTTCCCGACCCCGGCGCCCGCTCCAGCGCCCTCGTCCTCATCACCGGGCCCAGCCGCACCGCCGATATCGAGCAGATTCTCGTCCGTGGCGTTCACGGGCCCGGGGAAATTCATGTCATTGTGGTGGAACAAGGAAGGGAGACAGCACCATGAAACTCGGCAGTATCCTCATCGGGCTCTGCCTGCTGGCGAGCGCCGCGCTCCAGGCCCAGGTGGGCGAATTCTCCATCAGCGCGGGCCGGGCCGCCTCGCGCAACAACGTGCTGGGCACCGCTGCGGATTTGACTGGCGCCCTGCTCCGGTACAAAAGCGAAACCAACTTCCGGCTGGGATTCCGCCTCACTTTCAACAACCAGCGCCACTTCGGCCACGAGATCGGTTACGCTTACAACCGGGGCAAGTTCACAGCCTCCACCACGCCGCCCTCCGAAGTGGGCATGCCCGTCCACCAGGGCATCTATAACTTCCTTGCCTACGTCACCCCGGAAGGCTCTGCTGTCCGCCCGTTCATTACCGGCGGCGGCCACTTCTCGACTTTCTATCCGCCCGGCACAGGCGTCTTCTCGGGCAACGGGGTGACCAAGTTCGGGTTCAACTACGGAGGCGGGATCAAGTTCCGCATCAGCCCGCTGCTCATGCTCCGCATGGATCTGCGCGACTATACCACCGCCAAACCATTCGGCGAGTACTTCCCGGACCAGAAGGGCATGCTGCACATGCTGGAAGTCTCCATGGGGGTTGGCATCGGCTTCTGAAAGAGCCCCGGCAGCCGCCCACCGCCTCGCCGAACCTTTGCCCCCGCGGCCTCGCCCTGTCGTCTGCCGAGCCGGGGGATGAACGCTAATCAATTTCGGTATTGCCATTGTTTCGGGGCGGTGGTACTCTAAGGAGCCCGGTCTGGTAGTACCATGACGTTGCTGGCCCGGTACCCGCCCATGTGGAAGGACGTCGTCCTCCTCTGCCTGCTGACCGGGTCGTTTCTGGCTTATTGGTTCCGCCGCAACGTCCTCGCCACACTGAAATCACGCCAGCCAGGCGAGCATGTCGAGCAGGTCTGCCGCGCCAACGACCTCCACTTCCTCGACGCCCGCCGGCGCCTTTCCAGCGGCGCTTCGGTCGAGATCCTCAGAAACCTTGCCGCCGAGCTGGGACGTGACTTCACCCTGGTGGTCTTCCTGCTCCGGCACGCGGGTGGCGCCGCCCCCGTGCGCCCCAGTTTCATGGAGCGCATGCTGATGCTCGACTTCCGACTCATGCAATTGTGGTTCTGGTTAAGCCTGCGGTTTTCCAGCCGCCAGCCGGCCCGCGCGCTGGAGGAAATGATCAGCATCCTGAGCCTGCTGGCGGATGCGCTGGGGCGGCGGCTCGCCTCGCGGCGCTACCGTGCGAGCGCCCTGTGAGCGAGCCTTCCGGAGCCTGAATGGCCCATCGCTTACAATGAAATTGTGGAGGCCCGCCTGCAAGACTCGGTCGAACGCCTGGACCGCGTCCGCCGGGAAATCGCCAAAATCATCGTGGGGCAGCAGGACGTGGTGGAAGGCGTGCTCGTGTGCCTGCTTGCCGGCGGTCACGTGCTGCTCGAGGGCGTGCCCGGCCTGGGCAAGACCACGCTGCTGCGCACCCTGGCGCGCGCCCTGAATCTGAAATATTCCCGGATCCAGTTCACGCCCGACTTGATGCCGGCTGACATCGTAGGTAGCATGGTGCTGGAGACCATGGACAGCGGGGCCAAGACTCTCCGCTTCCAGCCCGGCCCGATTTTCGCTCACCTGGTTCTGGCCGACGAGATCAACCGCGCCACCCCGAAGACGCAGTCCGCGCTGCTCGAGGCCATGCAGGAACGCACCGTGACCAGCGGCAACACCACCCACCAGTTGGAGGCGCCCTTCCTGGTAATGGCCACCCAGAACCCCATCGAAATGGAAGGAACCTATCCCCTTCCTGAGGCCCAACTGGACCGTTTCCTGATGAAGATCCTGGTCAACTACCCCTCGCGCGACGAGCTGTCCACCATCGTCGAACGCACCATCCAGAAGGAAGATCCGGTGGTGGAGCAGGTCATGGATCGCAGGGAGATCCTGGAGGTGCGGGCCGGCTGCCGGCAAGTGCTGGTGGCGCCGCATGTGCGCGAGTTCGCGGTGGACTTGGTGCTGAGCACCCAGCCCTCCCACCCGCAGGCCCACCCGCTGGCCCGGCGCTATATCCGCTACGGCAGCTCCCCGCGTGGGGCCCAGGCCCTGGTGGAGTGCGGCCGCGCCCTGGCGCTGATGCGCGGGCGCTTCCATCTCAGCGTCGAGGACGTGCTGCACGTGGCGCCCGCCGTCCTGCGTCACCGCATCATCCTCAATTTCGACGCCCACGCGGACGGCCAGACGGCCGATGGCATTCTCGAGGAGATCATCCGCACCTTGGCCGCGCGCGCTCCGGCGGCCTGAGAAAGGGGCAGGGCACCCCATGCCCGAACCCAACTGGATCGATCAGCGGTTCCTGGAAAGGCTCGAGCGGCTCGCCCTGCGCTGGCGCAAGTCCTTCCCCGGGCTCATCGGGGGCCGCAACCCTTCCCGATTTGCCGGCGCGGGAATGGAATTCCTCGATCACCGCCACTTCCATCACGGCGACGACCTGCGCGCCGTGAACTGGCGCGCTTACCTGCGCTTCGAAAAGCTCTTCCTGAAGATCTTCCGCATTGAGCCTCACGCTCCGGTGCGCCTGCTGCTGGACGCCAGCTCTTCCATGCAGACGGGCGCACCTTCGAAATTCGATTTCGCCCGCCGCCTGGCCGCCGCGCTCTGCTACGTGGCACTGGTGCGCCTGGATACGCTTTTGCTCGCGCCCTTCCGCGAGGGGCTGGAGCAGGGCCTGCGCTGCGCCGGCGGGCGCCACCGTTTCGCTCCGGTGGTCGAGTATCTGTCCGAACTGCGACCGCAAGGCCGCACCTGCTTTCTCGACACCGTCCGCCAGTTCGTCAACCGCTTCCCCGATCGCGGCCTGCTCATCATTCTCTCCGACTTCCTTGACGACTCCGATCCCGTCCGTGCACTCCAGTACCTGGCGGACTTCGGTCACGAGCTGGTCCTGGTGCAGCTCTGGGCCGAGCAGGACCGCGAGCCTCCCTGGGAAGGCCGTC
>JBMFPL010000371.1:0-3931 GCA_049969115.1 Bryobacteraceae bacterium
AACGCCCGGATTTGGGATCACTTCTTGTCATACCGGGCGCGGCTTTTGGCGACATAGCCCTCGTGCCGGCTCCGTTTTTGAAAGCGCCCAAAGGCATCCGTGACGTTTCGGAATGGTACATATCCACTCTCACAAGGCGCGATTACGTGCGCGCCGTGTTCGAACGCCAATGCGCGATTGCCCTTGGCAACATCGATGTCCTCATACATATGTTCGGTGATTTGGTGCAGGTGGCTTATATTACCGGGACGGACTTTGGCACTCAGCGCGGGCCGTTCATTTCGCGGGCTGCTTACCGCGAGCTTTATCAGCCTTTCCATCGCGTCATAAACGACCACATCCATCGCCACACCCGATGGAAAACCTTCATGCATTCCTGCGGCTCGGTTTATCAACTTATCCCGGACTTCATCGAAGCCGGCTTTGACATACTCAATCCTGTCCAGTGCTCGGCTGCGGACATGGACGCCGCCAGATTAAAGCGCGAATTCGGCAAAGACATTGTTTTCTGGGGCGGCGGTGTGGACACTCAGCGGACACTGGCTTTTGGCACCCCCGCGCAGGTCTATGACGCCCTGCCCATGGTCAAGAAGCTCGGCTTCGGCTGGGTCACGCTGGATGACGGCTGGCAGACGGCTGAGGGCGACTGGTTCCTGCACCCGGAGAAGTTTCCCGGCGGCGACCGCGACATGCGCGCCATGGTGGACAAATTCCACGCCCAAGGTTTCCGCGCGCAACTCTGGTGGGCGCCCCTGGCCGCCGATCCCGGCACGGAACTGCTCGAGAAACACCGCGAGATGCTGCTGCTGAACGCCGACGGCTCGCCTCGGCACATCACCTGGTGGAACTCGTGGTATTTGTGCCCGGCCGATCCCGCGGTGATCGAGTATCACCGCAAACTGGTCGTCAAGTTCTTGCGTGACTGGGACTACGACGGCCTGAAGCTCGACGGCCAGCACCTGAACGGCGTGCCGCCCTGCTACAACCCGGCGCACAAGCATGCACACCCGGAAGAATCGGTCGAGGCGTTGCCACAGTTGTTCAAGGCGATTTACGAGACCGCGCTCTCGATCAAGCCCCACGCCCTCGTCGAGCTGTGCCCGTGTGGCACGGCCCATGCCTTTCACAACCTCCCCTACATGAACATGAGCGTCGCCTCCGACCCGCGTGGCTCCTGGCAGATACGGCTCAAGGGCAAGACGCTGAAGGCGCTGCACGGCGACGCGGTGGCCTATTTCGGCGACCACGTGGAACTCAGCGATGAGGGCCTGGACTTCGCTTCTACCGTGGGGATCGGCGGGATAGTGGGCACCAACTTTCGCTGGCCTCCGGGCTCCGGCGGCCAACGCAAGGGGCGGGGCGACTTGACGCCCGACCGCGAAACGCAGTTCCGGAAATGGCTGGCCATTTACCGCGAGAAAATGCTTTCCCGCGGCGAATATCTTGGCGAGCTTTACGACATCGGCTTCGATCGCCCGGAGGCCCACGCCATCCGCAAGCAAGATACGATCTACTATGCCTTTTTCGCCCCCGCTTACAAAGGCCGCATCGAGCTGAGGGGGCTGGTCGCTCGCACTTACCGCGTCACGGAGTATGTCGACGGCCGCGATCTGGGCCGCGTCCGCGGCCCGCTCGCCACTCTAGACGTCGAATTCCAGCGGCATCTGCTGGTGGAGGCCCGGCCCGAGTGAAGAAGTCGCCAGGGGCGCAACGCCCAGCCGGTCCGCCAGTTCGGGCAGCGAATCCACGAGCATATCGGGCGGCTCCTGGGCCAGCGTTTCGGGCTGGAAACCGTAAGTGACACCGCAGGCCCGCACGCCCGCGTTGCGCGCCGTGCGTATGTCCACTGCGCTGTCGCCCACGAGCATGGCGCGGTCCGGCTCGACGCCCGCTTCGCGGCACAGCGTTTCCACTCCGATGGGATGCGGTTTTTTTTCGGGGAAGCTGTTGCCCCCGTAAACTGCAAAGAAATAGGGGGCCAGATCCAGCCCTTCCAGGATGGCCTTACTGATGCGCACAGGCTTGTTGGTCAGCACGGCCATCTTCACGCCCGCCCTGGCGAACCGCCCGAGCGCTTCGGTGACGCCCGGGTAAGGCCGCGTGCAGTCCAGTTTGTGCTCGCCGTAGTAGTTCAGGAAATACTCGAGCGCGCGCTGGACGTCTTCCTCGGAAAACTCCGGTCCCAGCGCGCGGCGCATCAGCACCGGCGCGCCGTCCCCCACGTAAGAAGCGATCAGCCGGGCATCCAGGGGCGGCAAGCCCATATGAAGCCGCGTGGCGTTGACCGCGTTGGCCAGATCCTCCCTCGAATCGATCAGCGTGCCGTCCAGATCAAAGATCAGCAGCTGGACAGGCAGAGAAGGTAGTTCGACTTGACTGCTCATCTTGCCGTGGAGTCAGGTTTTGATCCTGTCGTAGTCGAAGGGTTCGTTCACCAAATGAAACAGGGGTTCTCCCTCGCGCTGCAAGTAATAGGTCTTGAGCGCGGTTCGCGGGAAGTCAGTAAGTTTGCGGGGTACCGGCTTGCCGCCTTCCTCCCATTCATAGACCGGGATTTCCCAGGGATTGAAAGTATCGCTGAGTCCCCGTTCTTTAGCGATCCGGAACAAATGGACGTTACCCGGCTCGTGTCCCGCCAGCCAGGTCCCGATGATGTCGAGCCGGAACTTGTCCAGCCCGAACATGACCAGGTTGGTCAGATAGTCGTTGCCGATTTCGAAACCGTTGCCGTCCCGCCCGTAAATCCCTTCGATGATGGCCAGCCCGGTGCGCATGACGCTCATGTGGTCGCAGGTCTTCTGGGCCCAGATCTCCTGCTCGATGGGGCCGAGCGGCGCGCGGCTGTCGTAGCGGGAATAGCCCAGCTTGCGGTGGTTTTCGAAATAACGCTTGATTTTTTCCTCCGCGTCCGGGCAGATTTCCGGCTTCAAGTAATCGGGCACGCCGGTGACGCCCCGCCAGCCCTGGCAGAAGCGTACGTAGGGCATCACCACCAGTCCCTGCTCGTTCTTGACCGAAAGGGTCATGCACATGCCGTGCGCCTTCCACTTGGCGATGTTGAGCAGCCAGGTATCGGGCTCGTTGACCGGGGCGTAATGAGGAATGCGCTTGAAGATGACCGGATCAGGCACGCGGCTCCAGGTCATCTCGAAGCTCTCGCGGAAGTGGCGCGGCCGGCGGTCGGGATCGGCGGTCTCCACCCCGTGCCGCTCGTGAATGTCCATGAAGCCGCGCCAGTTGAGCGAGTGCCGGTGGTTAGCGTCGGCGAAGTAGAACCTGCGCAGACCCAGCTCGCGCAACCCCATGATCAGCCCTTCGTAGAAATCGGGATCGGTGGCCGCGCCCCACAGCTCGACCTCCGGGCGCCGCGGGCTGCGCACCGGCGTGGGATTGGGCTTCAGGACGATGCGGTGCGTGAGGGGAATGCCGGGACGGTCGCGTAACTGGAAAATCTCGCGCGCCAGTTGCAGACCCTCGCGCCGCTTGGCTTCCGCATCGGTTTTGTCCGGGACCCTGGTGCGGCGGATGAAGACCGCCTTGGGGTTGGCCTCGATGAACGGGTGCAGGCCGAACCAGGCAGGCCTCGCCGCCAGGGGCGCCGCGGCGGCTGCGAGAAAGTCCCTGCGGGTCCAGCTCATGGTTCCATCATAGCCCAGCCGCGGGTTTGGCGCGCTTCCATTTACAATGAGAGCAATGCAGGAAACGATGGTCGAGTTCCACCGCATCCAGAAATTGCCGCCTTACGTGTTCAGCGTGGTCAACGAGATGAAGGCGCGCCTGCGGGCGGCGCAACTGGACGTGGTGGATCTGGGCATGGGCAACCCCGACGGGGCCACGCCCAAAGTGGTGGTCAACAAGCTCATCGAGGCCGCGCGCAACCCGCGCAACCACCGCTATTCGGTCTCGCGCGGAATAGCGAAACTCAGGGAGG
>JBMFPL010000372.1:0-3912 GCA_049969115.1 Bryobacteraceae bacterium
AGCACCTCGCGGTAGTCCCGGTAGGCCCGCTCCGCGCCGGAGACCTTGAGGCCGTTGTCCAGCCGCGGTTGCCAGACGTCGCAGACGGCGCTGAAGTGCACGTCGTTGCGCTGCTCGCGCCGCCGTTTGAACATCTCCACCAGGCTGAGGAACTGCATGCCGCAGCCGATGAAGGCGATACTGATGCGATCGTTGGCGCCGAGCACGCGACCCGCGGTGGCGCAGGCAAAGGCGGCCAGGCCAGCCTCGCGGACCAGGAACTCGCGCCGGGAAAGCCCGGAGTTGCTGTCGCTCATGAGGACCTCCTTGCTTGCCGGGGCGATGCGCCCCGTCGCTGCGTTCTTACATATACATACCGCCGTTGACGTTGAGGACATGCCCGGTGATGTAGCCCGCTTCCTCGCTGGCCAGGAAGCGTACGGCGGCGGCCACGTCCTCCGGCCGGCCGAAACGTTTCAGCGCGATCATGTTCAGCATGCGTTGCTTGACTTCATCGGGCAACCGCGCGGTCATGTCGGTTTCGATGAAGCCCGGCGCCACCGCGTTCACCGTGATGTTGCGGCTGGCCACTTCCTGCGCCAGCGCCTTGGTCAGCCCGATCAGCCCCGCCTTGGAGGCCACGTAGTTGGCCTGCCCCGCGTTGCCCATCAGGCCCACCACCGAGGCGATGTTGATGATGCGCCCCCAGCGCTGGCGCATCATGTCGGGCAGCACCTGCTGGATGGCCAGGAAGGCGCCCTCCAAGTTGATCTTCATCACCAGATCCCAGTCTTCCTTCTTCATGCGCACGGCCAGCGCGTCGCGCGTGATGCCCGCGTTGTTGACCAGGATGTCGGTCCGGCCGAACTCTCCGGCGGCCTTGCGGAAGGCCTCGCGGATGGACTCGGGCGAGGCCATGTCCACGAACAGCGGGAAGGCCTGGCCGCCCGCGGCGCGGATCTCCTCCGCCACCCGCTCGTTGTTCTCCGGTTCGTTGGAGGCCACCACGACACGCGCGCCGGCCTGCGCCAGGCTGAGAGCCACTGCGCGGCCGATGCCGCGGCTGGCGCCCGTGACGAAAGCGGTTCGAGTCTCGCTCATGAGTTCTCCTGCCAGGTGCCGGGCGGCACGCTGCCGCCCGCGAATCCTCAATCATAGTAAAAAGGAGCCGGCGCCGATGGCTTACCGCGACCTGAGAGAATTCATGCGGGTCCTGGAAGAACGGGGCGAACTCAAGCGTATCCCTTTCGAAGTGGATCCCGTGCTGGAGATCGCCGAGTTCGCCGATCGCGCCGTGAAACAGGGCGGCCCCGCTCTGTTGTTCCAGCGGCCCCGCGGCTCGGCGATTCCCGTTCTCATCAACGCCTTCGCCAGCGTGCGCCGCATGGAGCTGGCGCTGGGAGTCTCCTCGCTGGACGAGATTGCCGCGCGCATCAGCGAGCTGCTGGCCCTGGAAGCCCCGCAGGGCCTGCTGGGCAAACTCAAGATGCTCCCCAGGCTGGCCGAGCTCGGCTCCTACTTCCCCAAGCGCGTCTCCACCGCGCCCTGCAAGGAGATCGTCCGGCGCGATGGGTTCTCCCTGTTCGACTACCCCATCCTGCAATGCTGGCCGGGCGATGCCGGCCGCTTCATCACGCTGCCGCTCGTGTTTTCGCGCAACCCGGAAACGGGAAAGCGCAACTGCGGCATGTACCGCATGCAGGTCTTCGACGAGCGCACTACGGGCCTGCACTGGCAGACGCACAAGCACGGCGCCGAGCACTACCGCCGCCTGGTCGCCGCCGGCGGGCGCACGCGCATGGAAGTGGCGGTGGCGCTGGGCGCCGATCCCGCCACCATCTTCTCCGCCGTGCTGCCGCTGCCTCCCGACGTGGACGAGATGCTGTTCGCGGGCTTCCTGCGACGCGAGCCAGTGGAGATGACTCCTTGCGAGACCTGTGACCTGGAGGTGCCCGCGAACGCCGAGATCGTTCTCGAAGGTTACGTCGAGCTGGGCGAGCTGCGCCGCGAAGGTCCTTTCGGCGATCACACCGGCTTTTACTCGCTGGCCGACGACTACCCGGTCTTCCACGTCACCGCCATCACCCAGCGCAAGGCCCCCATCTACCCGGCCACCGTGGTGGGACCGCCGCCCATGGAGGATTACTTCATGGGCAAGGCCATCGAGCGCATCTTCCTGCCCCTGATCCGCCTCCAGTTGCCTGAAATCCGCGATATCTCGATGCCGGCCGAGGGGGTCTTTCACAACCTGATGCTGGTTTCCATCCGCAAGTCCTATCCCGGGCACGCGCGCAAGGTGATGCACGCGCTGTGGGGCATGGGGCAAGCCATGTTCACCAAGTGCATCGTGGTGGTGGACGAGGACGTCGACGTACAAGACGTGCGCGAGGTGGCCTGGAAGGCGCTCAACAACATCGATCCCGAGCGCGACATCGAGTTCGTGCTCGGGCCGGTGGATTCGCTGGATCACGCCAGCCGGTTGCCCAACTTCGGCTCCAAGATGGGCGTGGACGCCACGCGCAAATGGCCCGGGGAAGGATTCACACGGCCGTGGCCGGAGGTGATCCGCATGAGCCCGGAAGTCAAATGCCGCGTGGATGAACTGTGGCGGCTGGCGGGGCTGTAAGCCGCGCTTGCCGCGCGCCGTGAGCCTGACCGGCGCCGTGATACACTCGCAGCCATGAGCATCAGCCACGCGCGTCGCAACTTCCTGGCGGGCCTGGCCGGCGCGGGCGCCTTCGCGTTGCCCGCACGGGCCCAAAACCCTGCCGCAGCCGGTTTGCTTAACGTCAAGAGTTTCGGCGCGGCGGGAGACGGAGTGCGGCTGGATACCGAGGCGTTGCAGGCGGCCATCGACGCCTGCGCGGGAGCGGGCGGCGGAACGGTTTACTTTCCCGCCGGCCGCTACCACACGGGCGGGCTCGTGCTGAGAAGCCACGTTCACCTGTACCTCGACGCCGGCGCCACGCTGCTGGGCAGCACGCGGCTTGACGATTACCCGGTCACGCGCCCGAAGATCCGCTCGTACACGGACAATTACACCGAGCGCAGCCTGATCTTCGGCGAGGATCTGGAGGACGTAGGCTTGCACGGACCAGGCGCGATCGACGGGCGTGGCGCGGCATTCAAAGGCCCTTACAGGGTCCGGCCCTATCTGATTCGCCTGGTGAGTTGCCGGCAGGTCGCAGTCACGGGCGTGACCCTGCGCGATTCGCCCATGTGGGTGCAGCACTATCTGGCCTGCGAGGACGTGCTCATCGACGGGATCACGGTGCGCAGCCACGTCAACGCCAACAACGACGGCATTGATATCGACTGCTGCCAGCGAGTGGTCATTTCCGACTGCAACATTTCTTCCGGCGATGACGCCATCGTGCTCAAGAGCACTTCGCCCCGCCCCACGCGCCACGTGGCCGTGGTCAACTGCGTGCTCTCCAGCATCTGCAACGCCTTCAAGCTGGGCACCGAATCCAATGGCGGCTTCGAGGACATCGTGCTTTCCAACTGCACCATGTACGAGACGCGGCTGTCCGGCCTGGCCATCGAGATGGTGGACGGCGGCGTGCTCGACCGGATCAGCGTGAGCAACGTCGTGATGCGCGATGTCAACAACGTGCTGTTCATCCGGTTGGGCGATCGCGGCCGGCCGTACGAGGAGGGGGGACCGCGGCCCGGCGTGGGCAGGCTGCGCAACGTGCAGATCGCGGGGATCCAAGCCACGGGCGCCAGCAACATTGGCTGTCCCATCTCCGGGATTCCGGGCCACTACGTAGAAAACGTCTCCATTCGCGACGTGGACATCGGTTTCACGGGCGGGGTAAAGCAGGCGCCCGAGGACGTGCCCGAGCACCCCGATCGCTATCCCGAGCACAAAATGTTCGGCACTCTTCCCGCCTACGGCTTTTTCTGCCGCCATGTGCGGAACCTGCGCCT
>JBMFPL010000373.1:0-3901 GCA_049969115.1 Bryobacteraceae bacterium
CGGCGGCCGCGTACGCTTCGTGGGCGGCGAAGTGCTGCGCACGCGGGAGGAGATCCAGAACTGGGCCAAAGGACTTGGGGACGTTGACGCCGTCCTGGCTACTTACGTGAGCATCCCCAGCCCGCTGGGAGACTTGCTCCACGCGGTGAAGCTGCCGGTGCTGGTGCTCGCGCTGCCCTACGCAGGGCATCACTGGGCGAGCGTGGCGGCTTGGCGGAAGCAGCGCGGCAAACTCGACGTGGTGGCGTCCTCGAGCTACGGAGACCTGGATCCGTACATGGGCATCTTCCGCACCATCCGGCACCTGCGCAAAAGCAAGGTGCTGGTGGTGGCGATGCGGCCGGAGAACTTACAAAAACTGGCCGAGAGCTTCACCGCGCAGTACGGGACGACGATCAAGTTCCTGACCTACGACGACCTGCACCAGGCCTTCCGCGCGGCTGACCGCGAGCGCGCGCGCAAGGAAGCCGAAGAGCTGGTGCGGGGTGCGCTGCGCGTGGTGGAGCCCAAACCGCCCGAGATCGAAGACGCGGTGCGTTACTATCACGGCGTTTGCGAGATCCTGCGGCGCGAGCAGGCCAACGCGATGACGGTGGATTGCTTCGGCGGGCTGCTGGCCAAAAAGATGCCTGCCTACCCCTGCGTGGCCTGGTCGAAGCTCAATGACATGGGGCTGTACGGCGTCTGCGAGGCCGACCTGCGCTCGACCATGACGCAATTGCTGGTCACCTCGTACTCGGGGATGCCCGGCTTCGTTTCCGATCCGGTGTTCGATACCAGCCGCAACGAGATCATCCACGCGCACTGTGTTTCGGCCACGCGCATGAAAGGCATCCGCGGGCCGGCCTCACCCTACATCCTGCGCAACCATCTGGAGACCAATGACGGGGTGGTCATGCAGGTGCTCATGCCCGCGGGTGAAACGATCACCTGCGCAAAGTTCAGCGACCCGGCGACCATGCTGGTTTCCACCGCGGAGGTGACCGCGGCCGAAGATAGCGACCGCGGCTGCCGCACCAAGATCCGCACGCAGGTCAAGGACGCCGAAAGATGGTTGCAGTCCTATTCAGGCGGGCTGCACCGCGTGATCTTCTACGGGGACCACGTCAAGACCCTGGAGAAGATGGGCCGCCTGATGGGCTTCGAAGTGATCCACGAAATTTGACCGGCGGCCGGGGATGCCAGAGGGAAAAGAGGGGCGACGGGTCCGGGCCAGCTTTCGCCTGAGAGTAGGGAACCGGACGCTCGATGCCCGGGTGAACCTGCCCGCCGAACCGGTCTCGGTCGAAGAGCTGCTGCCTGTGCTCTACGCATTCGCCGATGCTTACCTGAGGGCAGTGCTCGCGCAAGCCGAGGAGCAGGGTTTGCGGATCTCCTGCCGTTCGGGCTGCGGTGCCTGCTGCGCGCAACTTGTGCCGGTGAGTGAGGCCGAGGCGCGCTGGCTGGCGAATCTGATCGCGGCCATGCCCGAGACCCGGCAAAGACAGGTGCGGGCAAAGTTCGCAGCGCTGCGAGCGAAGCTGGAAGCGGCGGGTCTATGGGAGCGGCTGCGGCACACCGAGGCGCTGCCCGATCTGGAGGCGCGCCGCCGCATCGGGATGGAGTATTTCGCACTGGGCGCCCCCTGCCCGTTCCTCGAAGACCAGTCTTGCAGCATTTATCCCGACCGTCCCATGAGGTGTCGCGAGTACTTCGTGACCTCGCCCGCGGCGTGCTGCGCCGATCCCCGGCCGGAGACCATACGCGTGGTGCCGCTGCCGGTAAAGTTCTCCGAGATCCTCTATTGCTTCGATGACGGCGAAGGGCAGCAGAGCACCAAGTGGGTGGCGCTTTCGCACGCGCTCGAGTGGGCCCGGGAGCACGCTTCCCGCCAGCAACGCCGGCTGCCCGCGGTCCAAATGTTCCGCAACTTCCTCATCCAGATCGCGCCCCCGCACCCGCTGCCGCTTCAGGCCGAGTGACGGGCGAGGCACCGCATGCGCGCCGCCCACCGCAGGTAGCGTAGCAGGTCGGCGCGGCGGCGCCAGAGGAAGCGCCAAAACTCGCGAAAGCCGAGCGAATCGGCCGGGATGCCCCAGTAAGTTTCGATCCGCCAGCGCAGGTAGGGGCTACGCCAGGGGCAGAGGCGGTAACCGCGGCTGAGCTGCCACAGCAGGCCGAGCATCTCAGGGCCGCAGCGTCGAGGCGGGAGCCACCTGCACGGTGGAGCCTGTCGTTGGCCTGCGCGAAGGTTCGGGAGTGGCGTAATAACCGGTGCGCGTGCGCACCACGGGACGGTTGGGACCGGTCACGGTCACTTTGATGCGGCGATAGCTCCCGTCGAGCACCTGATTGGTGGGGGTATAGGCAATGATGTACTGATTCCGGATGTCGTGGGCCACTTGCAGCGCTATCTTGTTCACCTCTTCCAGTGAGTTGGGGTAAAAAGCCAGGCCGCCGGTCGCCTGGGTGATGGCATCCAGCGCGCGTTTGGCGCGCCGCGCCTCGCGCCGGTCCTCCTCGGAGAGCAGGCCGATGGCGTAAACCAGCACTTCGGCCTGTTGCAGGCGCTGGACGAGTTTTTCCAGGGTGATTTCGCTGGCGTTGTCGTTGCCGTCGGTCACCACAAAGAGCACCTTCTTGTCGTGCTTGCCTTTCTCCCTGAGGTGCTCGACGGAGAGGTGGATGGCGTCGCGCATGGCGGTACCGCCGCGGGAATCAATGCGCGCGATGCCCTCCTCCATGACGCGGATGTCGCTGGTGAAATCAACGTCCAGGTAAGCGTCATCGTTGAAGTTCACGATGAAGACCTCGTCCTGGGGATTGGAAGCTTTGACCAGTTGCAGGGCGGCGGTTTCGACTTTCTGGCGCTTGTCGCGCATGCTGCCACTGTTGTCAATCACCAGCCCCATGGACACGGGCACGTCCTCGCGCCGGAAGATCTTGATCTGCTGCTCGACGTCGTCCTCGTACACCCGAAAGGCGGAGCGGGGCAGGTTGGTGAGCAGCTTGCCGTTGCGGTCCACCACGCTGGCGTGAAGGACAACCAGGCGGGTGTCGGCGCGGTAGACTAGCCCCGGCTCCTGGCCGCGAACGAGGGGCAGCAGCGCGATGGCGGCTGCCAGAACTTTACTCAACAGGCGCATAATATCCGAGGCGCCAGAAAGCTCGCAGCGGGGGCAGTCCCTTGGGCTGGATAAGCTTGACCTGGACGCGGCGATACTTGCCATCCTTCTGCCGGTTGGTAGGCGAGTAACCCAGGATGTACTGGTTGCGCAGCTCGATGCCGATCTTGGCGGCAATGTCAGGCAGCTCGTTGACGTTTTCCACCGGATAATGGCGCCCGCCGGTTTGCTCGGCGATTTCGCTCAGCAGGCCGGGGCCGGCCAGCTCCTCGGCCGTGCGGCCGCGGGAGTAAATGGGCTCGAAGATGCCGATGGCGTAAATCTGGACGTCGGCTTCGCGTACCAGTTTCTTGATTTCGCTCTGGGTGTAACGGCTGGAATTGTCGCCGCCGTCGGAAATGACCAGCAGCGCCTTGCGCGGGTTGCGCGCCCGCTTCATTTCATGCAAAGCGAGGTAAATGGCATCCAGCAAAGCGGTACGGCCCCGGGACTGGGTGAAAGTGAGGCGGTTCTGGATTTCCTCGCCTTCGTGCGTAAAAGGCACAACCAACTCGGGCCGGTCGCTGAACTGCACCAGGAAGAATTCGTCTTCCGGGTTGGCGGTTTTCAGGAACTGGGCGACCGCCTCGCGCGACTTGCGCAGCTTGGCGCCCATGCTGCCACTCACATCGAAGACGAACCCGACCGAGAGCGGGGCGTCCTCGCTGGCGAAGTGCGTGATGGTCTGCTCGACCTTGTCCTCGTAAATCTTGAAATGTTCCTTTTCCAGCCCGGTAACGAAACGGTTCAGGGGATCG